>NZ_JBFAIA010000003.1:0-146114 GCF_040654455.1 Nonomuraea sp. NPDC050691 | reverse complement strand
TCGCCGCACGCGGCTGGGACATCTCCGGCATCGAGGAGGCCTGGGCCGAACGGCTGCGCGAGAAGGGCTTCGACCGCGTCGAGCCGCGCACCAACGTCGCCACCCCGGTCTTCGACGGCGCCAGCGAACAGGAGATCGTCGGCCTGCTCGGCAGCACCATCGTCAACCGCGACGGGGAGCGGCTGGTGGAGGGCAGCGGCAAGGCCAGGCTCTTCGACGGCCGCTCGGGTGACCCCTTCCCGTATCCCATCGCCGTGGGCTACATCTACATCCTCAAGCTGCTCCACCTGGTCGACGACAAGATCCACGCCCGTTCGACCGGCCCCTACTCCATGATCACCCAGCAGCCGCTCGGCGGTAAGGCCCAGTTCGGTGGCCAGCGCTTCGGTGAGATGGAGGTGTGGGCGCTGGAGGCCTACGGCGCCGCCTACGCCCTGCAGGAGCTGCTGACCATCAAGTCCGACGACGTCCTGGGCCGGGTGAAGGTCTACGAGGCGATCGTCAAGGGCGAGAACATTCCCGAGCCCGGTATCCCCGAGTCCTTCAAGGTGCTCATCAAGGAGATGCAGTCGCTGTGCCTCAACGTCGAGGTGCTCTCCAGCGACGGCATGTCCATCGAGATGCGCGACACCGACGAGGACGTCTTCCGCGCCGCGGAGGAGCTCGGTATCGACCTGTCCCGGCGTCCCAACGAAGGGGCGATGAACGTCGAAGAGATCTGACGAGATGTGACGAGCGACAGAGCGGCCCGGGAGCCTTCCGCTGACACGAGTGGCGGGCGCTCGGGCCGTTCTGGAGCTGTTGGCGACTCGGGCACGCGGCGCAGGTGGGCCATGGCTGCCACTCACTGCTGGCTCTGGACGTCCCGGGATACGCCGGCGAGGAGATCGGCGGTCACCGGATCGCGGCCGACGGCCTGGGGCCTGGCCTGAACTGGGCCGCACCCCGTACCGGCACGGGGCGGCGGTGATCTCGATCGCCGAGAGCCGGGCGGTGTGCACCCTCGCCCTGTCCACCGTGACGGCGAACGGGTGCCGTTGACGAACGTGTCACCAGCCCCGAACGAGCGCTCTTTGCCGAGGCCGGGCATCCCTGCACGAGGGACGATCGCTGGCCTGAGCGGAGCTCTTGAAGGTCGGGGACGGGGTTGTACAGCGTTCCCACGCTCACCCCGAGCAGCTTGGCGACCGAGGTCACCGACCGGCCGGGATCGGGCAGCAGATCACGGGCCGCTTTCAGCGACTCGGCGTTGACGACGGTGGGGCGGCCGCCGGTGCGGCCGCGTGCCTTAGCGGCGGCCAGGCCCTCGCGGGTGCCGGCGACGATGAGTTCGCGGATGAACTCGGCCCGGCGAAGACGTGGAAGACCAGGCGTCCGCCGGGGGTGGTGGTGTCGAGCTGCTCGCGCAGTGAGGTGAAGCCGATGTCGCGGCGGCGAAGGTCGGCGACCATGGTGATCAGATCAGCCAGGGAGCGGCCGTAGCGGGCCAGCTCGGGCACGACCCGGGTGTCGCCGGCCGACAGGAAGGCGTGGCAGGCCTTCAGCTCCGGCCGCAGGGCGTTCTTGCCGGACTTCTTGTCGGCGAAGACCCGGCGGCAGCCCGCAGCGGTCAGGGCGTCCTGAAGTCGTGTGCACAGACGGCTGAGCGCAGAGGCCTCACGGCTTCCTGAGGATCCCGCGCAAGATCAGTCCGTGTCGGTTGCGGCGAGCAAGCGTAGTCGTTGGTTATCCGGAGACAGGGCGATGATGCCGATGTCCCAGGCGACTTGCTCGAACCAATTCGTGGTCGCTCCGAAGGTGTACCAGCGGGATGTCTGGACTCGCTGTTCGGCGTCGGCGAAGGCCTCCCCGCCGGACGTTCCGGTCAGGCCGCGGAGCGACTGCCATGCGGCCAGCCTGCCGTACGCGCCGTTGAGGCCTTGGCTGTAGGCGCCTCCGGTGGACGCGGCGGCGAACAACACCTGCCAGGCCCGAGAAGGTGGACAGGAAGAAGTCGACAGCGTCATCTCGCGGCCGAGACCAGTGAGGCATTCGAGATTCAGCGCGGCGAGCAGGTCGGCGATCGATCCTGCAGGTCCGTCGAGCTCGAATGATCTGGATTCGATCCGGCCGTTCGATTCCTCTGCCCAGTTCGTGACGGCGCTCTCGATGGCCTCGGAAGTCTCGGGCGTGCTGATCTCCCGGACCGGGGGTGGAGCGGCGCCTTTCTCGGAGGTGACCGCTGATCCTTCGTCTGACGGTCCGAAGGGAAGCGAGTGGCTGGAGCCGAGAACGCTGTAGCCGGGAAGCTCGTGTCCCTCTTCTACTGGTGAGCGTCTCAGAGGAAGCCACCGCAAGGGGTGGTGGCTCCAGTGCGGAGACGTGGCCCACTTCACGATCGCCGGCACATTTTCGATGACCGAAGGAGTGACGCCAGATACCGCGCCTTTTTGCGGTCTCCGACGACCGCAAGAAGGCGGAGCGTCTGCTCCATGTGCTCACGTCCGGCTGCGACGGTCAGAAGACGCAGAACGGAGTCGAACACGCTTCGGTACTGCCAGATCGGATTGGAGGATGCCCCGAACCGCTTGAAGAGGGCGATTCCAAGATCTGCGACGAACATGGCATCTCCCTGGGTCAGCCTTCGCTCCGCCAGGTCGCGCACACTGTTCACGTCGTCCATGCCCGACAGGGCTTCAACTCACGTCGTCCATGCCCGACAGGGCTTCAACGGTCTGCTTGATCGAGTCGGACATGCTCTGAGCGTACGCGGTTCGCGATCAAGGCCAGTCTCCGGTGGTCTCAGAAATCCTACGTTTGTTGAAGAGACCAGCACGGGTTTCCCGCCGCGGCGTGTCAGGTGAGCAGGGAGTGGAGGAGCCCGATGGCCGCGCCTCCGGCGATGTACCAGGCGTTGTTGAGCCGCGTCTTCCACAGGAGGACCAGCGTGGTGGCGGCGATGGCCGCGGTGAGCGGATCGATGATCGCGCCCCGGCCGAGCTCGAAGGAGACGCCCGCCATGAGCGCCAGGGCGGCGGCGTTGAGGCCGTCCAGCAGGGCGGAGGTCCAGGGGCTGGAGCGCAGCCGGTCGGTGAGTCGGGTGAGCAAGCCGACGAACACGAAGGAAGGCAGGAAGATGGCTACCGTGGCGAGGAAGGCGCCGACCGGCCCGGCGACGAGGTAGCCGATGAAGGTGGCCGTGGTGAAGACCGGGCCGGGGGTGACCTGGCCAATGGAGATCGCGTCGCTGAGCTGCTGTTCGGTGATCCAGCCGAGGCGTTCGACGAAGTCGCCGCGCAGGAACGCCAGAAGCACGTAGCCGCTGCCGTACAGCACCGATCCGATCTTCAGCATGGTGAGGAAGAGCTGCGCCAGCCGCTCGTCCGCGGCGATGCCCAGCAGGGGCAGGCCGATCAGCGCGTGGGAGGCTTCGGTACGGCGGCGCATCACCGTCACGGCCGCGGCCAGCAGCGCCCCGGAAGCCAGGACGAGCAGCTCGTTGACGCCGAGCAGGTAGGCGGCCAGCGCGGCGGCGGCCAGCAAGCCCAGCCACGCGTTCTTGATCACCGTGCGGAGCAGGCCGAACAGGGCGTGCGCGATGATCGCGATGACCGCGGGGACGACGCCGTACAGCACGCCCTCGACCGCGGGCGTGCTGCCGTACGTGACGTACGCCCAGGCCAGGGCGGTGACCATGAGGGCGGCCGGAAGGATGAAGCAGACCCCGGCGGCCAGCAGGCCACGCCAGCGGGCGCGGTCGTAGCCCAGGTGGATGGCGAGCTCGGTCGAGTTGGGGCCGGGGATGAGGTTCGTGGCGCCCATGAGGTCGGCGAAGCGCTCGTCGCTCACCCAGCCGCGCCGCCGTACCAGCTCGTCGCGCATCATCGCGGTGTGCGCGGCCGGGCCGCCGAAGGCGATGGTGCCGAGCTTGAGGAACATCCAGGCGACCTCACGCCACGAGGCGGGACGGGCGGCTGGAGGGGGGTGCTGGCGCATGGGTTCCTTGTTGGCGTGGAGCGGGATGCCGGCGTGGAGCCGGTTGTCAGCGTGGAGCGGGTTGGAAGAGTTCGATCAGGTTGCCCGCGGGGTCTGTCAGCAGGATCTGGCGGCCGCCTGGACCGCTCACCGGCTCGCCGGCGCGGGGCAGGCCGGCCTGCCGTACCCGGTCGATCTCCGCGTCGAGGTCGTCGACGACGAGGTGGACGCGGTTGCGGCCGGCGTCGGCGAAGGCGGCGGGGGTGGCGCGGGCGCCGGAGCTCGCGGGCCCGGACAGCAGCAGGCGCAGCGGGCCGCGCCGTACGTCGGCGAAGGCGGGCGCGGCGAAGTGCACCGTGAAGCCGAGGTGGGTGGTGTAGAAGTCGAGGGCGGCCTGCACGTCGTCCACGAGGTAGCGGACGCCGGCGACCTGGTCGGCTGGTGTCATGACGGATCCCTTCCGGGGCGGCTGCCGAGCACCGGCAGCAGGTGGCGGATGCGGATGTCGATCTCGGCGGCGGCCTGTTCGAAGGCGGGATAGGAGTCCTCGCCGTCGGCGGTGAGAGCGGCGGGGTCGGGGATGCTCCAGTGCGCCTGTCGCGTGCCGAGGGCCGGGGTGACCTCGCGGACCTTGTCGCACAGGGTGATCACGTAGTCGAAGCGGCGGCCTGTCATCGTGTCCAGGTGGCGTGGCCGCTGACCGGCTATGTCGATGCCGTAGCGGTTGCGCATCACGTGGACGGCACCGGGGTGCATGTGGGGTTTGGGGTGGCTGCCCGCGCTGGTCACCTCGATGCGGGGGGCGTCTGGTGCGGTGCTGTGCCGGCTGATCAACGCCTCGGCGATCGGAGAGCGGCCGCTGTTGCCGGTGCACAGGAACAGCAGCGTCGTCACCGGCGGGTGTGCAACCGACGACGCGGGACCCGGCGCGGATCGCAGGGCTGGGTGCAGAGCGGCACCGGTCTCGGCCAGTCCTTGTGCGCAGCGCTCCAGGTTCAGGTGGTAGTAGCTGTCGCGTCCGTCGAAGCTGCTGCGCCGGGCGGTGACCAGGCCGGCGGCCCGGAGCTGCCGCAGATGGTAGGACACCAGGTTCTGCGGCTGGCCGAGCAGCGCGACCAGCTCTCGCACCCGCAGGTCGCCGCGGGCCAGTTCGCTCATCAGCCGCCAGCGCACCTCGTGGGCGGCAAGCCGGACGAACGGTGGAACCTGTTCATCGGATGGCGCCATACCGCCCACAGTACATCAAACCAATTTGATGCATATGAGGGTGGGTCCGGTCTGCCGGGAGCTTGAATCTGATACCGCGGTACACGCCTACCGTCGAAGCGGGGCGGTATGACCGGGTTGCCGCAGCGCACCGGCCTGTGCCGCCTTCCTCCCTTTTTCGGCGGCTTTGAGGAGTTCGTGATGGCTGAGGCGGGTCAGGTGCGTCCAGCGTGGATCATTGTGAGGGCGGTGCCGGGCGCGCTGGCGGTGAACCTGTTGATCTGGCTGATCGGCCGGGGCTTGGGCGGGTCGTTCGTCTCCTTGGAGGCCGGCGCCGTCCGCATACGACGACGGCGCCGCAGGGGGGGTGATCACCATGACGGTGATCCCGATGACGGCCGGGCTGGTGGCCGCTGCACTGCCGGGCTCACGCTGGCCGGTCATGGTGCGCCTGGCGCAGGTGGCGGGGCCCTTGCTGGCGCTGGGCAGTGTGGCGATGACGTTCACCGCCGGGTTCGACGCGGTGAGCGAGGTCACCTTGCGTCGATGCATGTGGTGATCGCCGTCGTGGTGGCGGGCGCGCTGCAGTTGCCGGCGCGCACCGTGGGGGCCGGGCTCGCGTGAGCCGCTCGACGGCCGCTTCCTGACCGCTGTCTCCTGACCGCCTGGCCCCGGCTCAGGGGGGCAGCGGCCCTGCCGCGGTCGCGTCCGCCGGAGCCGTTGCGGGGACCAGTCTGGGGACGAGGCGGACGAGGATGACCATCGCCACCAGTTCCACCAGCGTCTGGGTGACCACGGCGAGCGGCGCGAGTGCGAGCGAGGGTGGCAGGGCCAGTGCGAGCGGGAGCACAACCAGGGAGTTGCGGGTGGCGCTGGAGAACATCACCGCCCGCGTGGCCGCCACGTCCAGGCATGCCGTACGGCTCGCCAGCCGACCGACGGCGACGGCGAGGACCACGAAGGCGACATACAGCGGCAGCAGCCGTGCCAGAGCCGCGGCCTGTGCGCCGACCGCGGCGATCTGGGAGCCGACGACGATGGCGAGGGTGGCCATCATGAGCGGCACCATCGAGGCGGTCATGATCTCCTCGATCATCCGCCCGGCCCGGTGCCGTCGCGCCCGGGCCTGCACGAGCGCGGCGGCGGCCAGTGGCGCGGCGATGAGCAGGGCGAACGCCTCGGCGAACGGGGCCATCTCCACCACGGCCAGCGTGTCCGCCCCGGCGAACAGCAGCAGGTAGAGCGGCAGCAGCAGCATCTGGACCAGCATCAGCAACGGCGCGGCGGCCAGCAGTCGCGCCTTGGCCCCACCGGCCAGACCGGTGAAGACGATCACGTAATCGACGCACGGGGTCAGCAGCACGAGCAGCAGCCCCGCCAGCAGGGCGCGGTCGTCGGCGACGAATCGCGACAGTCCATAGACGATCACCGGGACGATCGTGAAGTTCGCTACCAGCACGGTGACCAGGAACCGCACATCGCGTACGGCGGGGCCGATCTCGCGGTGAGCGGCTGGCCATCCGACCATTTGACGCCCCCGCGCAGCGTGAACGTGAGCGAGCGGGCGTCCTTGGCCTGCTCCCACTTGGTGGCGAGCCACGGCGTGTCCTTGGCGTCCGCCATGCTGTGCACCACCAGCGGCTCGTAGACCGCCTGATGGGTCATGGGAGCGGCCTGCATGCCCGCGAGCGGGTTGAAGTTGCGCGTGAACGTCGCCAGGTCCTCGCGCGGGATCGTGAGGAGCTGGTTACCGGAGGCGGCACCGGCCTTGGCGGCACCGCCGGAGCCGCCGGAGCCGCCGCTGCAGCCCGACAGCACCAAAGCCGCCGCGGCAGAGACGGACAGCGCCGTCAGGACGGGGCGCAGCCGCCGCCGTGAAGGCGTGGGGGGTGTCATAATGAAGATTCCTTTCCTCTTCAACACACAGGACGAAGACGGGATGGGATTCCTCGGCGGGCTGATTCGCAGTCAGACCGACGAGCGTTCGAGCAGCGGGCAGTCGAGCGTCACCCGGTGGGTGTCGAGCGGCTGCCCCGCTGCGAGGGCGGCCAGCATGTCGACGCCCGTGGTGCCCATGGCTTCGAAGGGCAGGGCGAGCGTCGTCAGCTTCGGCCGCAGATAGGCGGCGATGAGTTCCTGGTTGTCGAACCCCACCACGGCCACGTCGTGCGGGATGCGCAGTCCGCGTTCCTTGATCGCGTCATACGCGCCCATCGCCATCCGGTCGTTGCCGCAGAACAGCGCGGTCGGCCGGTCAGCCCCCGTGCGGTCGAGCAGTTCACAGGCGGCGGTGTAGCCGCCGTCGGCGGTGGCGTAGCCCGGTATGACGAGGGAGGGGTCCGGGGTGATCCCGGCCTCGCGGAGGGCGCGCTCGTACCCCTCGCGCCTCCCGATGGCGGCCGGTATCACCGGATCGAGATTGATGAACCCGATGCGGGTGTGTCCGGCGTCGAGGAGCCGGCGGGTCGCGCAATAGCCGCCCGTCACCTCGTCGGGCACGACGCACGGTAGCTCCCCCTCCTCGTCGTAGCAGTTGACGAGCACCGTTGGCACCTCGCGGGCGGCCTTGGGGACCGTGACGGCCCGATGCCAGGTCGTGGCATACAGAAGCCCTTCCACTCGGTGCTCCAGCATCTGGTCGAGTGCGGCGGCCTCCTGGGCGGGGTCGCTCTCACTCGCCGCGATCAACAGGAACTTCCGGTCGCGCCAGGCGCGGTTCTGCGCGCCCTTGATGACGTCAGCGGCGAAGGGCGCGGTGACGATCTCGGTGATCAGCCCGTACCAATCACTGCGCTTGGCGGCGAGTGCCCGCGCGCCGGCGTTGGGCCGGTAGCCGAGCTCGTCGATCGCCGCGAGGATCCGCTGACGGGTCTCGTCGGGGATCGTGGCGCCGGGCCGGCCGTTCAGCACGAAGGAGACAGTGGTCTGCGAGACGCCCGCGTGACGCGCCACGTCTTTCATGGTCACGCGACGCGGCTTGTTCGTGGCCACTTCCAGTCTCCTTCGATCGGCGCAGAGCAGACCAGCCCCTGATCGCTTCTCATTAATGCGCTTTAGTAAAGCGCATTACCTCGGCGTTGCAGGGAAGTTACGCCAGTTTCGCGCGGCATGTCAACACCCAGCATGGCTCGCATCAGGCCACCGGCGCCGCCGCCTTCGCCGGGACGGACGCGCAGCCCGCCACGCCCGACTCTCGCCATCCCGGTGGCAGAGTCGAGCGGACGCGACCGGAAAACGTTGGAGGCACCGGCCGCATGCTGGAGCCCGCACGATAGGCCCTCCGCTCCCGAACATGTCCCCAGCCGCCAGGTAGCGGAGTGAAGGATCAAGCTTGAGTTCGGGCCGTGTGTGCGTCGGGGGTTTCGGTGGCCCTCACTGCGGCCGAACGGCGACCGATTCGGCGGAGAGCGTGACCTCGACGGTGATGTCCGGATTGTCCAGCTGGGGGAGCTGAAGCCCACGCTTGAACCCTTCGGCATCGTCCGGCATCATCTTCGGCTGAACTGTGACCTTGATTTGGCCGGTCTCCTCGTCTGAGTGCGCCGTCATTGTGGCCACCTCAGGACGGGATCGGAGCCAGGAGACGACCGTGTCCCGGGCCCGCCGGAGCTCCGAGGCTGAGAATCCCTTGCCGCCGATCAGGGTGACCTCCATGGGGAGGGTCCTCGCCAGCTCGATCGCGCGAGTCGGGATGGGACCCTTGAAGCCGACGCGCAGCCCCCGCTGGTCGTCGACGTATCTGACGCCGGAGATCTCGTCAGGGAACTCCGCGTTAAGTTTGTCGATCACCCGGCTGTTGGACGACTGTGAGCCGAAGCGGTCGATGGCCTCCTCGTAGGAGATGCCCTCCGATTTGGCGATGGCCCCGAGGTCGACCAGCTCGGCGTAGGGAATGCCGTCGATCACCACGTCCGGATCGGTCACCGCAGGGTCGTAACCCTCGAAGTCCGTCGGCTTGGGCGACGAAGTAGCAGCCACCCGGGCCGCGTACTGCTTGACGACCTCCTCCAGGGGTCGGCCCGACGACGCCGCCTCTCGCTTGAGCCGCTCCAGGGTAGGCCGATGCGCTTTGGGCTGTTCGGCCCGTGGCAACACGATCGTCTCGGTCCCGGCCACAGCGGGCACCGGGCCAGCACCAGACTGGCCACAGGCGCACAACGACGCGAGCAGCGCGATCACGGCCAAGCGCGATCTCTTCATACCAAAGGGACGCGCCACCGGCCTGGAGGGTTCATCCAGGCACCCCATCCAGTACGGGCGAAGCTCGTCCATCAGAGTGCGCCTCCAATGCGGACTGGTAGTGATGGCGGCGGCTGTCGGGGCGGGGGTGTCGGCGCACGACAGCGCCCGCCCTGCCCCCTTGACGAGCCCGTTCTGGCGAGCTTCTGAGAATAATGCCTTCTCGGAAGTACACTCCGGTGGTGACTTCCGAGAATCCGGCTCTGGCTGGGTCACAACCCCGGGCAGCAACTTCCGAGAACACGGAGACCGGTGCGGGCGATGTTCCCGCCAAGAGGCGCGGCGCCCGCCCCACTCCGCTGCCCGCCGTCTACGAGCAGACGCTCGCCGAGTACGCCGTCGCGCTGAGGGACGTGCCGTTGTCAGCCGACACCCGTCGCACCTACGCCTCGCGAGTGCGGATGTACCTGGCGTGGCTGGCCGAGCGGCCCGTCACCATCGGCGGCGACCCGCTGACCAGCGCCCGGGCCCGCGACTGGGCCATGCGCGACTAGCGCCGCTACCTGCTGCGCGAAGCCGATCCCAAACGGTCGGTGCGCTACGTCAACAACGCCCTGGCCGCCCTGGACGACTTCTACGTCCGGCGTGGCCTAGGCAAGGCCGGCATCGCCCGCGAGGACATTCCCAAGACGGCCCCGAAGGCGATGAACGGCCCCGCGCAGATCCGCTGGCTGCGCGCCATCGAGGACTGGCCTCATGTTCGCGACCGCGCCCTGGCCCTGCTGCCCTTCTACGCGGGGCTGCGCATCGGCGACGCCGTCGCCCTGGACGTGCCGGACGTGCGCATCTCGGCCCGCAAGGGCGTGCTGGTCGTCTACGGCAAGGGCGGCAAGGTCCGCGAGGTGCCCATCCACCTGCAGCTGCGCCAGCCACTGATGGACTGGCTGGACGAACGCCGCACCTGGAAGCACGCCACCGCCCAACGGGCCCTGTTCCTCAACCGCCGCGGCGGTCGCCTGTCCGCGCGCGGCGCCTCAGCGGTCTTCACGGCCATCGCCGAGGCCGCCGGGCTGGAGGACCCCACCACCGCCCACATCGGCCGCCACACATTCGTCACCCAGCTCATTCGCGGCGGAGAGGACCTCATCACCGTCGCCGAGATGGCCGGCCACGCCCGCCTCGACACGCTGCGCGTCTACAGCCAGCCCACCGAGGAGGACAAGCACCACGCCCTACGCCACCTCACCGTCGACCGCTAACTGGGACAGCACCCCCGACTACCCGCACACGAATCGCAACGCGACACCTTTCGAGCCTCTGTTCCGAACCGGCATGCGACGATCATGGACAACGACGAAAACCAAGCCACCCCGTCACCCCCGCCGCTCGCCGAGCCGACCGCGCCCCCCCCCCCCCTACACCGTTCCTCAGCGCCCGGACGGCTGGCCCAACTTGCTCGGCCGCCGCCCAATGAGAAGCGCCGACCGAGTCAAGATCCGCGAAGCGCTCGACGCCGGGCTCCCCGAAGGACCGCTCACCGCTCCCGGCCCGTTCCTGTGCTACCTCACCATCGACGGCCTCGACCGTACGACCGACCAGCGCAAGCTCATCCGGCTACGCGGCCGGGTCCATGCCGCCGCCCGCGTGGCCGCTGAAGGACGCCACACCACCTACCACGCCACCGATTCCGCCATCACGATCGGGATCCAAGGTCCCGACGCCCAAGAACGTATCAACCAGCTCCGCAACGCCCTGTCCAAGCTCACGACTAAACACGGCTGGACCATCCGAGACGAACCCCGCTGACCAGTCCCTCATCGCTTAGCGGGAATTTTCGGCCGGATATGACCAGGACCCCAATCCGGCCGATGGGATCCAGCTCGTCGGCTTCGCGGGGCACCGACGCTCCTCCTACATCAACGGCCAGCACAAGAGTCAAGCCATGCTGGACGCCGGCGTCCGACGCACCATCGTGATCGACTGGGTGACACCTCCCGCGACAGGATGATCTATGTGGGCGTCCCGAAGCGTTCACGGCGCCGCGTAGGTTAGGCCACCCGCTGACGGCCGACGAGCGGCAGCCATCCCGCCGAGGACGGCCAGGTGCGGTGCGGCATCTGGGTCCGCAGATCCAACGCCTCAGCGGCCCAGCCTTCGGCGGCTTTCAGAGCGGGATCGGGGATCTGGTCGTAGGCAGGGGCAACCCAAATCCAGTGGAAGGCCTTGCGCTTCCACGGCTCGGCCAGATGCATCCTGATCCGCCCGGTCACACCCTGGGCGCCAGACGCCTTGCCGAGCCACAGGATGCGGTGCTTGGTGTCGAGGGCGAGGTACAGGCCGGGAGAGTAGGCCTGAACGTTGTCGACCCGGGACCAGAACGGCTCGCCGTTGCTGTAGCAGCCCAAGGCGTACGTCAGGAGCGGGACGTGATGCCGCTGCAGGACCGGCCCCGGCGCCGAAACGTCGGTGTTCATGGCGCGGGCCGACGGCACGATGCCGCTCATGCGACGTCCTGCCTGAAGGGGAAGTCGTTGATGCCGCCGGCCGTGGCGTCGGTGTCGGTCGGCCGATACCGCAGCAGCTTCAACTGCTGGCTGGCGGCCGCCACGATGCGCTGCAACTCGTCGAGGTCGTCCTGCCAACCTTCCCGCTCCTCGGCCGTCATTTCCCGGCCCTCCCCGACGAGGGGCACCATGGCCGTGAAATGCTCGGCGACAGCGTTCACGGCCCGCTTCGCGCTCTTGATGAGGCCAAGCGTGTTCTGGAGCTTGGTGGTCCACTGCTCGCCGGGCGACAGATGCGACGGTGTGCCCGGCCTGTCGCCGGGCTCTCTGGTCTCCACCGGCCAATGGCTGGTGAACCACTCCGAGTCGGCCGCCTTCGTCTCGGTGGTCACCACCTCCCCGTCCCGCACGCGGCGCAGACGGCCCTCCGGTGCGCCCGCCCGCGGCACGACAGGGCGGCCGGCGCGTACTTGGAGCACCTCGGCGAATGCGTCGATGGCCTCGATGAACAGCCTGATTCCGTCGCCGGTGGTGCGGGCTGCAGCGAGTTTGGTCAACGGCGTGCGCCGGTCGCCGGTGGACCCGTAGGAACCGAGGAGCACCTTGCCGTTGACCAGGCTGCGGTGAAACCAGCTGAACGAGGTGGTGGCCCTGTTCGACCAGGCGGTGTCGACGCGGGAGTCGCGGGCCAAGGCCAAGACGGACGAGGCGCTGGTCGAGAGAGCCAAGAAGGGCGAGGCCCGGCAGCTGGTGATGGAGCTGATCTTGCCGGTGCTGGCCGATCCGTCGATCCCGGACGAGCACGTGGGCGGGCTGCCGCGGGAACGGATCGGCATGCAGTGACTGCGGGAGATCACCGCCGATGCGTGGAACCCGCTGCCCAAGGACCACGGCCGGCTCTCGGAGCTGGAGTCCTCCTACACCTACCTGCGGCAGTTCAACCCGAACGTGCTGGCGGTGAACGACTTCCAGGGCGGGCCGGGCACCGAGGAGCTGATGGAGGCGGTGCCCATCTTGCAGGAGATGAACAGGTTGGGCAGCCGCAAGGTGCCCGCGGGCGCGCCGACCGGCTTCGTGCCCGCCCGGTACGCCCACTACCTGGACAAGGCGCGCAAGTCCGGAGACGAGACGGCGTTCCGGCACTACTGGGAGCCGTGTGTGATCTTGTGTCTGCGGGACGGGCTGCGCAGCGGGGACGTGTTCATGCCCGGCTCGCGCCGTTACGCCGATCCGGCCACCTACCTGTACACGCCCGAGCAGTGGACGCCGCGGCAGGCCGACTACTGCCGCTTGGTGGGCAAGCCGTCCGATCCCGCCGAGGCGCTCGAGCGTCTCCTTGATGACGGCGAGCGCGCCTGGATGGCTCTGCCGCTGGTCGCCGCGGAGCGGATGCTGGGGGCGCTGCGGTTCTCCTTCACCAGGCAGCGAGAGATCGAGCAGGATGATGCCCTCTTCCTGGCAGCTCTGGCCGATCAGTGCACGGCGGCGGTCATGCGGGCCCTAGCGTACGGACGCGAGTACGACACGGTCGAAGCGCTCAAGCGCAGCCTGCACCCGCACAGCCTGCCGATGGTCGACGGGCTGACGCTGGCGTTGCGCAGGTTTCCAGGCAGCGGGCATCTGCGGATGGGAGAGGACCTGTTCGATGCGTTCCCCTTGCACGACGGACGTGTCGCGGCCGTCGTCGGCGAAGCCATGGGCAAAGGAATCGACGCCGCCACCCGCATGGGCCGCAGCCGCATCATGGTCCGGGCACTGGCACTGTTCTCCCCGAACGGCACAGCCGTGCTCTGCAACGTTGTCCCCGGCACTGTGCCGCTTCCAGGCGCTGGTCAGTCAGAACATCCGGCCGGTCGCCGCTCATACCCGGGGACTGGAGGTCACTCAAGGTCATGCCACCTCCATGGCGGGGCGGGGCTTCCGTCCAGTTCTCGCCCGAACAGGAATGAGTCCACCTGATCATCTTGGAGGCATGGCCGGAAATGCCCCGCGTTGCCGAGCCGGTGGATCACGACGGTCGCCTGTCGATCCGCCTCGAGCTCCCGCAATGCTCTCAACAGCAAAGCCGCGGCCGACAGGTCGTCGAGGGCGGCGTGTGCTGCGGCCCGGGCCGCCAGTGTGCCGATGGGACCGTCTCCACGGTATGAGGGGATTGACAGGCCTCGGCATCTCCCAGGAAGGCGAAGTCGCCGATGCGCTGGTCGGCCAACCAGTCGTGCAGGCCGGTGGGCTTGGATCCCAGGTGCCGAGGCCTAACAACACCGGCGGGCGGAGCGGCAAACGGCCTGGGGGTTGCGTATACGGATTACCCTTCCGGCCCGCTGGCCATGCGGCGCCCTGGCGAGCCAGCGGTCACCGGTGACCCGCGGGCCGGTAGGGCCCGCCTGCGGGCTCCCCGTTCGGGTGGGCCTGGATCATTCCCAGTCCCTTCGGTGCCGCTTCCCGCCTCTCTCTCCACTTTTGCCGAATACCGGCGGACAATCAGGGGGCGTCTCCGGCCGCCTCACCGGCCGGCCCCCGTACGACACGCTCGATCGTCCGATGGAAGGAGAAATTCGCGGTGGCGACGGCTGAGGTGGTGCCGAGACGATGGTCCCTGGTGGGCCGTGACACAGAGCTGAAGGCGTTCGAGACGGTCCTCGACACAAGCGGTTACAGCGGTTTTCTCATCTTCGGCGAGCCAGGCGTCGGCAAGACACGGTTGGCGGAGGAGTGCCTGGCCGTCGCTGACTCGCGGGGGCACGCGGTGGGCCGGGCCGCCGCGACCGGCGCGGCGGCCGAAATCCCTCTCGGGGCGATAGCCCACCTGCTGCCGGACGGGGTGGACCTGTCGGATCCCGTCGCGGGGTTCGCGACGGCGGTCCGGCTCATGTCGCGGGCCTACACCGCGACGGCCCGCCTCGTCCTGCTCATCGACGACCTGCACCTGCTCGACTCCGCCTCGGCCCTACTGCTGCGCCAGCTCATGGGGACCGGCTCCGTCCTCCTGGTGGGCACTGTGCACTCGGACGCCTCCTCGGGAGAGAGCGTCGTGACGCTCGGGCGGGGCGATGCTGTCCATCACGTCGACCTCGCACCGTTGACGTGGCGGGAGGTGGACGACCTCCTCCGGAACGCCCTGGCCGGGCACGTCCACCGCGAGACCGTCGACCGACTGCATGCCGCCAGCGGGGGCAACCCGCTCTACCTGGGCGAACTGGCGCGAGGCGCGCTGGCGGAAGGCAGGCTGACGAATGACGGGGAGATCTGGCGGCTGACCGCCGCCGAGCCCCTTCCGGTCACCCGCCGCCTCACGGACCTGATCCGCCATCGGCTCGCGACGGTGGCCCCGTGCGCCCGCCGCATCCTCGACGTCCTCGCGCTGTGCGGTCCGGTGCCCGTCGCCGGCCTGGGACGCGAGCCTGGCACCGACGTGCTGGACGAGCTGGAGCGGGCCGGGCTCGTCACCGTCGTACGGGAGGGACGGCGTGCGTACGCCCGGTTAGCGCACCCTCTCTATGCGGAGGTGCTGCCCGCGGACGTCACCGAGCCACGCCGTTGGGAGATCCTGCGTGAGCAGGCGGACAGGCTGGAACGGACCGGCGCGCGCCGCAGGGAGGACGCCATGCGCCTGGCCTCCTACCGACTCGCCGGCACCGGTACCGCCGATCCGGTCCTCCTCCTCCAGGCCGCCCGACTCGCCGCGTACGGCGACGACCATACCCACGCGCTCGTCTTCCTCCGGGCGATTCCCGAGGAGAACCGTACCTTCCCGGCGCTGCTCCTGCTCGGCCGCACACTGTCAGAGGCGGGGCGGCCGCAGGAGGCCGAGGACATGCTGCGCAAGGCGGACGAGGTGGCCACCACGGAGGGCCGCGCACTTGCGGTGGCGCTGGCCCGCACACACAACCTCATGTGGAGCCGCGGTGCAGCCCGCGAGGAGGCCGTCGCCGCGAACGACGCCGCGCGCGACCGCGTCACGAGTCCCGCGGGCCTCCGGGCGTTGCGGGTGAACGAGGCCAACATCCTCTCCAGCCTAGGACACCACGCCGAGAGCCTCGGCCTGCTCGACGACCTGCCGTACGAGGAACCGCCGGTGGACGACATCGCGGGCGTGGCGGCGTGGACGGCCGCCGCCGCGACGAGGGCCAGCGCGCTGTCCTTCCTGGGGCGCGGGGAGGAGGCGGTGCGGTGGGCCGAGCGAGCCGTGGCGCTGTGCGCGAGGGCGAAGGAGGAGGGCAGAGGCCACGCCCCGCAGGAGGCGCCCGCGCAGTCTGCGCTCGTCCTGGCCCTCACCGAGAGCGGGCGCCTGGAGGAGGCCCGCCTCGCCGGCGAGCATGTCTACACCGACCCGACCGGGGCGCCGATCGGATGGCAGCGCACGCTCCTGGCCTTTCCTCTTGCCCGCAATGCCTGGCTGGCCGGTCGCCCGGCCTCGGCGCGCCGCTGGTACGCGGAGATCGTGCACGACACCCGCCCGCAAGGGGTGATCATCCGTCCGCTCGCCCTCGCCGGGCTGGCCGCCGCCGCCGCGCTGCAGGGTGACGTGCGAGCGGCGGAGGCCGCCCTGGCTGAGCACGCCGGCCTCGCGGCGCCGGTGCGCGTGCCGGAGGAACGACTTGGCGAGGCGTGGACACACGTGGCGCGGGGGGAGCAAGGGGAGGCCAGGGCAGTGCTGAAGGCGGCGGCGACCGAGGCTCGCGAGCGGGGCCAGTTCTCCTCCGAGGCCCTGCTCCTGACGGACCTTGCGCGGCTCGGAGGCGCCGCTGAGGCGATGGATCGTCTCGCGGAGCTGGCGAAGGGCGGGGGGCCCTTCACGCTGGCCCGGGCACGGCTGGCGGCCGCGCTGGTCTCGGGCGACCCGGAGGGCCTGTCCGCGGTGGCCGAGGACCTCTACCGGATGGGGGCGGGCTTGCTCGCGGCGGAGGCGGCGGGCGTGGCGGCGGAGCTGTGGCGCCGCTCCGGCAATTCCCGGCGGGCCTCCGCCGCCGCAGCGCGGTCGGCCGTGAACGCCGCCCTGTGCGAGGGCGCGCGGACGCCCGTGCTGCGGACGGCCGGTGTGGCCATGCCGCTCACAGCCAGGGAGAGGGAGGTGGCGATACTGGCCGCCGGAGGGATGGCCAGCAAGGACATCGCGGCCAAGCTGATGATCTCCGTCAGGACGGTGGACAACCACCTGCAGCGCGTCTACGCCAAGCTGGGCGTCTCGACCCGCCGGGAACTGACTGACAGCCTCGACCGCACGAGCATGTGAGCCGGCGAGGCGACGGAGCGGCCCCTCGGGTCCCGCTCCGCACGCTTCGGGGCGGGTCCGAGGGGCGCCGGCGGCGCCTCAGACCTCTTCGAGCCAGTAGTCGGAGACCCCGAACAGGCAGCCGGTCTCGGACTGGGAAGTGGTCTCGAAGAACGCCTTGCGCCCTTCGACGAGGGTCTGCGGTTGACCGGCGTAGGTGAAGCCCCAAGAGCAGCTGACGACGAGCCGGACCCGCGCGCTCATGACGAAGGCCTTGGTGTGGCACTCATTGGCCGTGACGCGATAACCGATCGCGTTCGTCAAGCCCGGATTGTTGTCGTAGTTGTCGTAGTAGATGTTCACCCCCCAGTCCGGGCAGGCGACTCTCTGCGTCTCTAAATACTTGCCCAGGGCGGCCGCCGGAGAGGCCGGGACCAGGACGGCGATCCCGGCGAGGGCGGCGGCGCCGGCTGTTGCCACTGCTTTCTTGACGACGTCTTTCATGGTGTTTCCCTTTCTTCGCGAATTCAGGACGGGTGTCTTCACCCAGCCGACCAGAGCGCCACCGTGACGGTGTCCCGGCCGATGGTCATCTTGCTCTGCGGCAGGTTGCTGGCGTAGCAGCTGAACTGCGCGAAGCAGAGGTTGACCGAGCGCGCCATGTGGGAGTAGAAGGGCGACCCGGCCCCGTTGGTGTTGGTCCCGATCGGCGCGCCGACATAGGCCCAGACCGCGTCGGTGAGCAAGCCCTGCGGGTAGACGACGGAGGACTTGTCGGTGAAGTAGTCATTTCGGTTGTACGGGGCCACGTTGATGACGCGGCTGGTCTCCACGCCCGAGATCTGGTTGGCCGTGCAGTAGGAGAACTTGTGGTGCCAGGTGTAGATGGTGGTGCCCAGCACGGACGTGAGCGTCAACGGGAGGTCGATGGCTTTGCACAGCTGCTGGTAGGACGCCAGCGCCGCCTTCAGCGCGGAGGAGTCCCGGGCGCTGGACCGCTGGGGCGGGTCGGCCTTGGTGACCACCGGCTCCCCCACCCTCGCCGACACCGGCACCGTGTCGGCGAGCTGGGGGTCGTCCTTGATGATCTCGAGGTCCGCGGCGGTGGCCTTGCCCGTCACGGCGTGCTGGATGGCCGCTCTGACGTCGGCCTCGGAAGGACCGTCCGCGGCGTTCGCGGCGCCCCCTGCGGCCATCACCGCCGCGGCCGTGACAGCCAATCCCGCGGAAACCATGCGGAGCTTCATTCTCTTCTCCCCTTCGAAATCGGAATGCTGCTTTCGACAGGAGAAACTCTGGCAGCGGCGGAATCGGAGGGGCAGAGTAACGATTACTCATTTCTGAGCAGGGGACTACTCGTGCTCAGCATGACCGGCGGGACCGGGAACGCGCGTCGGGTGCTCGTCACCACCGCAGCGACGAGCACCTCGGGCGCGTCAGCTCTGGAGATCAGGGCTCGCCGTTCCCATCTGTAATCAACAATTGGAAAGGGCGTCCTTCTCGCCGGGTAGCGCCGGTGCATTGCTGCACCGGGGCTACCCGGCGAGCGGAAGGCTGAAAGGGGAGCCAATGACAAAGCACTTCCCTGTACTTCACCGACCCGGATCTGCAGACCGCCGATGAGCTGGCCGCCCAGCAAGCCCTCGATGAGCTGGAGGCGCACTACGCCTTCGAGAAGATGCGCCTTGGGCAGGAGTTGCGCGAGGCGCAAGCACGCGCCGAGCCGGTACGGTACGTCGAGGCCACCCGACTGCATGGGTCATGAACTGCGGAAACCCTTCGGCGAGACACATTCGAACGGAAAGTCACGACAAGCCGCTCAACTCTGCTCTGCTAACGGGACTTTTCGTTCGGATGCTCGTCATGCCCCGATTCATCTCATTGCGTTAGGACCTCTAACGACCTCGTGCATGGTTAGCCGTGGCCTACAGCCCGATTGATCGTTGATTCTCGTGTGGCGAGGATTGTCAGGCGTTCGATCGTGGTGAACAATCGGCGGGTGACTGGTTTGCCGGTGGATGTGCTGGCGGAGTTGGTGGCCGAGATCGGGCCGCTCTGGGACGCACAGCGCCAGGCCGAGTTGCTCACCAGGCCACGCCGACGTCGGATCGGGGCAGGAGCCCGCCACAAACTGGTCTTCGTCGATCGGCTGTTGGCCACGCTGATCCATCTGCGTCATGGCGTCACCCACGATGTGCTGGGCTGCTGGTTCGGCGTTGATTGCTCCACCATTACCCGCGCCATCGGTTACCCGCGCCATCGGTCAGATCCGCCCGCTGCTGGCTCAGCGCGGATGCCGCATCGCTCCCGGCCGCAGGCTCACCACTTTGGCCGAAGTGATCGCCTACCTGGGTGACAGCGACCAGACAGCCATTTTGGACGCCACCGAGATTCGCGTACGCCGACCCGCCGCCGGCACCGCCGCCCGTGACCGTTTCGTCTCGGGCAGGAGCCGGATCAACGCAATGAAGGCGATGGTGCTCACCGACGCGCGTGGCGCCGTGCTGTACTGCGGCCAGGTCTGTGCCGGCTCAATCGCCGACATCACCCAGGCCCGGCAATCAGGGCTGGTGGAGAGTTCCCGCAGGTCAGCAGCAACACCGTTGGATTCTGCTCCATTGCCACTGGGACCCCCTGAAAAGCCCCGAGCCGGAGAGGAAAGGGTGGGCCGCCATCCGGCTAACTGTTGCTCCGCATGACTCACACCGAGATCGAGATCACTGCGGAGTTGGTGCGGGATCTGCTGCGCGACCAGCATCCCGACCTGGCCGATTATCCTGTGAGGCTCGGCGCGCGGGGCTGGGCCAACCAGCTCTGGCGGCTCGGCGACGACCTCGCGGTCCGGTTGCCCTGGGTGGGGGAGACCGCGGACGAGCTGCTGCTCAAGGAGCACACCTGGCTGCCCGCCCTCGCCCCGCGCCTTCCGCTGCCGGTTCCTGTCCCGCAACGCCTCGGCGAGCCCTCCGCGCGGTTCCCGCGCCCCTGGATCGTCACCACCTGGGTTCCGGGCGAGCCCGCCGACCGCGCCCCCGTCACGCGCGGCGCGGAGGCGGCCGACGCCCTGGCCGCCTTCCTGACGGCACTCCACCAACCCGCCCCCGAACAGGCACCCGTCGGCCAGGACCGCGGAGGGCCGCTGGCCGACTACTCCGAGGGGTTCGTCAAGGGGCTCGCCTCGGCCACCGAGATGGGGTTGATCCCCGACCCGGACGCCGTCCGTGCTGTCTGGGACGACGCCGTCGCCGCGCCCGACTGGACAGGCCCGGCGCTATGGCTCCACGGCGACCTGCATCCGGCCAATGTCCTCACCGCGGACGGCACCATCTGCGGCGTGATCGACTTCGGCGACCTGTTCGCCGGCGATCCGGCCGGCGACCTCGCCGCCGCCTGGAACCTGCTGCCGGACGGCGCCGCCGTCCGCTTTTATGACGCCTACCAGCCGACCCCGGACGCCGCGACCCTACGCCGCGCCCGCGGATGGGCAGTACGCCGCGCCCTCGGCGGCATCCATATCGGAGAAGCCGGCGTCCGCGGCCGGCCAGGCGGCAAGGCCACGTGGGGCCCACCCGCCCACGCCGCACTGCGGCGCCTCATTGCAACAGCCCATCGCTGATCGATCACGCTCGCATACCTTCGCGCCAGACCCCACCATGCTCGGCATGATGGGGTCTACTTGCCTGACGTGCCTGACAGGACTTCAAACGGCTGACCAGCAAGTTCGCGTGACAACCCAAGATAATTGCGGCTGTCGAGGTCGATGAGCCCGTCGAAGCGGTAGCGACCGCAGGCTGGGGATCTTCGAGGTTTGGCGGCTTATGACACGTTGGTTAACGGCATCCCATATCAGGCGACGCGTCAGCCGTTACGAGTCTGGTGGTGTCTCGGTCTGCGCGGCGAGGGCGGCGATGGCCTCCTCAGCCGCCACCGCAGTGATGACCGCCCGGTCGGTGGAGCCCGGCAGCAGGCGGATGCTGCCGTTCTCCTGGGCCGCAGCCGCATCGGCGGAGTCTGCGATGCGTGCGGCGAGATAGGTGACGCACCGGTACATGCCCAAGGGAATCTGGCGACCTCCCAGGTAGGCGTGCAACTCTTCGAACATGGCGACCGGGAACTCCTCAGCGGACGGCGGACCGATTCCCGCCGAGACCGGGCAATCCGCGAACCTCCAGGTGGCTTCCACCTGCCCCTGCAGGAGCCGGGCCACCAGCACGATCTGCGCGAGCTCCTGTCCGGAGGTCCTGCTGGGCTTCGGGATCACGATGCGCTGGTAGCTATGAGCCTGGATCACCTGCATGGCCTCCAGGATCTTCAGCTCCCGGCGGGCGTGCGCAGCCAAGGAGGCGTCCTGCGCCGGCCAGCGCGGCGTATAGGCCCGGCCTTGGCGCACCGCCAGCACCAGCGTGGTGCCCGGCACGAAGTCGGCGAGCAGGCGCATCGCCGGCAGCGCCTCGGCGGGCGTCTTGCCGGGCAGTCGGCCCAGGTCCACCTCTGGCCGCAGAGTGTCGCGGTCTGCCGCGTTGAGGAAGAACCGTAGACGCAGCAGGCCGCTCGGGTCCTGACCTTCCAGCCAGAAGCCGGGGCCGTCCACGCCGCGCGAGGCGCGCACGTGCACCAGGTCCAGCGTGTGCAGCACGGTGTCGTCGGGGCCGATCAGGCGGATCTCCAGGTCGGGCCGATCCGTGGGCGTGCCGGCGGTGACCATGAAGCTCAATCTGCCGGGGCCTGGCTGGCCGGGCAGGCCAGGCGGGCCCGAGGTGTGGGTGATGATCCCGTCGATGTCGGCGAAGGGGGCGCCGTAGCGCAGGAACTCCTGCACGGCCTGTTGCTCAACTGAGTCGTTGGGGAACTGCAGTTCCAAGGTGCCCGTGATCGGGCGCAGGTTGAAGGACTCCACCGCCCGGGCCACCAGGCGCATCACGAGGTAGTGCCGGTCGTTGAGCTGCGGATAGCGGACAAAGGCGGTCAGCTCGTCGCGGTGCACGTCCGCGTCCCAGAGTTGCTCGTTCACCTGCCCTTCCCGCACCTCGAACTCGTAGCGGTAGAACGGATCGACGTTGGTCAACGCCGAGGCGAGACCCTCATATCGTTCGACCGCGGCCGCCAGCAGATCCTCTGCGGGGGTACCTGCGAGGTTGGGCATATCCCGCCCGATCTGGAACGCCTGCGTCAGCAGCCGCTTGAGCTCTTGGCCGCCATCCCCGAAGCGGGCCGAGACCAGCGCCGGGAAGTGCGCGGCCATGCCGTTGAGCTGGGCGCGGCCCATCCAGCCGATACGCAGCCCGCTGCCGGCGGTCAGTCGTTCCAGCCACTCCAGCCGCGTGTTGGTCGGATCCCACGGCATGACCAGTGTCCATGACCGGACGGGCAGTACTGGCAGCGTCTCATCAACGAACCGTTGCCACGATTCCTCCACCTGGGCCACTTGCCGGGAGGTCAGCGGCCGGCAGAAGCGTTTGACCTGGTAGATGTCGTAGCCGTCGGGGTTGGCGACCCGGATGTCGACGCCGCGATCTCCGCGTGCGGGCGTGATCCGGTTGCCGTGCGGGTGCTTGAGCAGCAGCATCTCCGCGACGAACTCCTCCACGGTCTCGCCCGGTAAGAGCTCCCAGTTCACCAGCGTCATACACCCCAGCTAACCACCCATCGCCGACACTTCTCCGGCGCCGCGACTGGCCCGGCCGACCCGGAGCGGGGGTCAGCGATAGGAGGTGCTGCGTGCCTGCAGTAGCTCGAACCCTTGCCGCACCATCAGCACGGCTGCGATGGTGCACCAGTGCAGGCCGCTGATCGGACCGGTGACGTGCACCAGCGCCACGTCATCGTTCCGGGCCACGATCTGTCTGTCCAACATCGCCAGCGTGCCGTAGGCGTCGCCGTGGGCCAGCGCGCTGCAGTCGCTCCACACCAGCTGTGCCAGGTCGGCGCCCAGCGTGGTCAGCTCGCTCGCGCTGCGCCCGATCTCTGTGTAGCTGGGCGTCGTCTTCACCGTGGCCTTGGCCTGCTCGTCGGTCAGACCGGCCGCGATGAGCGGATCGGTCAGCCGCTGCAGCCGCTCCTGCTGAGTCTGCGTCGCGGGCTGCTGGGTCAGGGCCACACGACGACCTTCAAGGGATGAGGTCGAGCTCCACGTCGCCGCTGATCGAGCGGAGCGGGAAGGGCTGGCCGGTGACGATGGGGACGCGGCGGCGGAGTGCGGCGTCCACGACGCTCGCCGCGGTGACCGCTTCGGGTGCCGAGATGCCGGCGGCGCGCAGCGTGTCGGCGATGGCGGCGGCGTTGCCGTGGTCGACGGGGACGACGACGGTTGTCTCCAGGCCGACGAGGACGTCCAGGACGGGGCGGGCGCGGTCGGGGATGGCGGCGTAGGCGGCGGTCAGCGCGGGCGCGGGGATGATGAGCGAGCCGATGTAGGCGTCGTGCATCCACACGACCGCTTCCATGTACCGGGTCCGCTGCGTCGCGAAGTCGGTCAGGGCCGACGTATCGAGCACGCGGCCTACGGTGGCGATCACTGGGCGGCGGCTCGGGCTTCCTCGAACTGCCGCTCGCGCTGGGCAGCGAGGTCGAGCATCTCGGCGGGCGGTTCGCCGAACAGCTCGCGCAGGCGTGCCTTCACGCTGGCCCGCTGCTCGCCGCTGAGTTCCTGCGGCTCCTCGTCGCCGTGGGGGTCGGCTGTCATGGGGGCGGCGTTCATGGTCTCAGGGTAGCCGCGGTACGGGCAGGCCCGCCAGGAGCGGCCCCGCCGACAGGCCGCCGTGGTGGTCAGTTCCTCTGCCCGAGGCGTTGCGTCCGGCCGAGGATGAAGGCGCCTGCCAGGTTCGGCGTGAGCCGGCCCGAGCGGCTGCGGCGCTGCGCCGGGTCGCCAAGCTTCTGCGCTCAGCCTCCTCAGAGGCTCCACCGCGCCAGGCACCGAGCAAATCTAGGCAGGCCACCCTCCGTCACGAATGGCTGGCCGACCTGCTCGGCGGCCGTCCGACTCTGGGCCCGAACGCCCTCGCCGTGATGGAGGCCACGCTGGCCGCCCTCGACACCGTCATGCGCGCCGTGGAGACTGTCAGCGCCTACTTCACTGGCGCGATCAGGCGCGAGATCGCGAACCTGCGGGCCGAGCGCGCCACGGGGCTGTCCAAGCGCGACTGGCAGCGCGCCTCCGGCCCGCATCTGAGGAGGATGCTGGCCACGGGCCGCTTCCCGGCACTGTCCAAGGCCGTGTACGACGGTACGGAGGTCGACGCCGAGGCGACCTTCGCGACCGGCCTGGACTGGGTCCTCGACGCCGTGGCCGCCAAACTCGCCCAGCCGCAGGCGTGACGCTCCAGCTCTTGCCGGATGCGAGCGAGGGCGGGGGCGGTGTCCACAGGCCGTACGGGCTTGCGCCGTCACCTCTTTTTGGGCGGCCGAAATACGCCAGAAAGGGCTCACGCCCCGATATCAAGCGCTGATCGACGACAGTATTTTCCGACCGACGAAACGGGGCTCCGTGCTGCCCGGCCAGCCGCCCCCTCGACCGCGGTAAGCACGACCCCCTTCGGCCTCCTGCGGGGGTGATTCGCCTACCCCGCAGGGTTGAGGCGAGTGGAGTCGTACACCGCGTGATAGAGGCTGAAATCAACTCCCGGTTTGATGCTGCAATCACCTCACCTCTCTTACTTTTGTGCAGCCGGCAAGGTCCGGCCGCGGCACCCGAAAGCGCATTGTTCACCTGCCTGATCAAGGGCTGCCGAACAATCGCGCCGCCACGGCGATCGCTGAGAGCCGGTGATGAAAGTCATCTCATTCCCCGCAGGACAAACCGAAAGGAAGCACGATGAGGAATCTTCGCGCCACCATGGTTGCCGGCGTGCTCGCCACGGGCCTTCTCGCCCCGACGGCCGCCTTCGCGGCCGAGCCCGAGCCCGCGCCCACGCCGACCGAGACGATCTCCGACGCCCAGGATCCTTCCCTGCCCGAGGTGGAAGGCCCCCTGGAGACCGACTCGGATGAGGTGTCGGCCCAGGCCCGCTGGTCCAACCTCTGGTACGGCCAGGGGAAGACCAAGAAGCTGGTCAGCCCCACCCGGCGGGACAAGACCAAGATCCTGCAGATCGTGGTCCGATGCTGGAGCGGCGGCGACGGCACGCGGGCGAAGGCGTACTTCCAGTTCAAGCGCGTCGGCATCTGGCTGACCGCGGGTGGGAGCACCAGCGGCCCCTGCCTCGGTGGAACGATGTACCACCGAATCAGGATCAAGGACGGAAAGCCAGGTCAGTTCCGTGCCGTCGTCTCACTCAGCAAGACTCACACGATGAACGTGTGGGTGCAGAAGTACGCCTGATCCAAGCCCTCGGCGTCTGCTCCGAAGCCGATGATCTGCGATCGCGATCTGCCGGAGGCCGATTCGCGCTGCATGATGGCCACTGGTATCCAGGTGGGGGAGGGGCAGCGTTTTCGGAGGGGGAATCCCCCTCGCAGGGGTGTCCCGGCCGGTAGCGGCCGCGGCGGCCGGGACACCCCACGCCGAGTGTCCCGGCGGGCGAGTTCACCACCGGTCCCAGTGCAGGACCTCCTCACGCGGGATGCGTTGTGCACGCTGCTGGGCAACTCCTCGGGATCGGTGTCTGACGCACCGGCTCCACATTCGCGGCGCGCGTATGTACCCCGGGCGCGGCTCGCCGACCGCACCGGTGTCGCCACCTCCGCGCTGCGCTCCGGGAAGAGCTCGGCCCGCTGCCGGCGATGACCGTGCCGGGTGAAGGCACTCCGGCCTCAGCGGCTCACAACGTTCTCCCGCTCCACACGCGACAGCTTCTCGGGATTGCGCACGTGGTAGGCCCCGGTGACGTACCCGTTCTCGACCCGTACGGCCACCACGCCGTCGATCTCCCCGCCGACTCGGACGAGCAGCCCCGGGCCACCATTGATCTGCACCAGCTCGACCGACCTCTCGGCGTCGCGCTTCCACCAGCCGACCGCCAGCAGGCGAGCCACGTTGTCGACCCCCACGACGGGCCGCGGCAGGGCGTGCTTGACTCCGCCGCCGTCGCTCAGGGCGACGACGTCCGGCGCGAGGATGTCGAGCAGGCTCTGCAACTCGCCGGTCTCGACCGCTCGCTGGAAAGCCTGCAGTGCGGCTCGGGTCTCGGCCGGGGAGGCGGTGCCGCGGGGGCGGCGCGCGGCGACGTGCGAGCGCGCCCGACGGGCGATCTGGCGCACCGCGGCCGGGCTCTTGCCGACGGCTTCGGCGATCTCGTCGTAGCCCAGCTCGAACACCTCACGCAGCACGAACACCGCCCGCTCGGTCGGCTGCAGCGTCTCCAGCACCAGCAGCATCG
Source organism: Nonomuraea sp. NPDC050691 (assembly GCF_040654455.1). Lineage (NCBI taxonomy): Bacteria > Bacillati > Actinomycetota > Actinomycetes > Streptosporangiales > Streptosporangiaceae > Nonomuraea > Nonomuraea sp. NPDC050691. The sequence continues at coordinate 119,748 of NZ_JBFAIA010000003.1, read as the reverse complement.
CCATCGAGACGCTGTCGGCCAGCTCGACGTCCTCGGCCACATCGGGCGCGGTCAGCAACGGCTCGGGCAACCACGGGCCGACGTAGGTCTCCTTGCGCCGGTCCAGAGTGCGCAGCCGTTTGAGCGCCTGCCTGGTGGCGATCCGGATCAGGTACGCGCGCTGGTCCAGCACCGTGCCGAGGTCGACGCCCGCCCACAGCAGCCAGGTCTCCTGCAGGACGTCCTCGGCGTCGGTGGCGGAGCCGAGGATCTCGTAGGCGAGGGTGAACAGCAGGTTGCGGTGGGTGACGAACGCCTCGGTGGCCGCGTCCACGCGACTGCCATGAGCTGTAGCCGTCGGTTGTTCCGTTCGTGCCATACGCATACGATCCCGGCCCCCGCCGCCTTGTGACAGCCACGATCGGTGGCCTATGTCACACAGGTCCCGCTGTCACAAGGAGCGGGTCACCGGGATCTCTTGCTCGTCACGACGCACCACGACGAGTAAGGAAGTCCCAGCATGTCCATACCCACGTCGACCGACCTCCGGTCGCGCATGCCCAACCCCCTCCCGTTCCTCCCGGAGATGGCGGAAGTCGGCGCAGGCCTGCACAAGGCTCTCAAGAACGGTCCGATTCCCCCGGCCACCGTCAGCCTGCTGCAGCTGCGCGCCGGGCAGATCCTCGGCAGCACGTACTTCACCATCCGGGAGACCGGCAACCTCCGCCGGCTCGGGGAGTCAGAGGAGCGCATCACCGCCGTGGCCACCTGGCGGGACGCCACGTACTTCACCGACGCCGAACGGGTCGCGCTGGAGCTGATGGAGGCCGTCCTGACCCCGAACCCGTCGGGGGAGCGAGTCCCCGATGAGTTGTACGCCAAGGCGTCCGCGCACTACGACGACCGGGCGATGTGGTCGCTCGTCATGGCGATCGCCCACATCGGCTTCTTCACCCCCGCCGCTCTGATCGCCAAGCCGATCCCCGGCATGCCCCCCGGCCAGAACTACAGCGAGGGAGAAGGGCACACAGCATGAGCACCATCACGTTCGCGGTGGCAGGGGCGACCGGGCGGCTGGGACGCCACGTCGTCGACGTCCTCACCGAACGGGGGCACCAGGTCGTGCCGATGTCCCGGGCCACCGGCGTGGACATCATCACCGGTGAGGGCCTGGCCGAGGCGCTGGCCGGGGTGGATGTCATCGTCGACGTCGCCTCGTGGCACTCCTCAGAGCAGGAGGCGGCGACGGAGTTCTTCCGTACGTCGGCCCGCAATCTGCATGAGTTCGGCCTTCAGGCGGGGGTCGCCCAGATCGCCATGGCGTCCATCATCGGCGTCGACAAGGCCACCGCCGGTTTCCTCGCCGCCAAGAAGGTGCACGAGGAGGTCCTCCTGTCCGGCCCGCTCGCCGTCCGCATCCTGCGGGCCGCACAGTTCCACGAGTTCGTCGGTCAGCTTCTGGACTGGCAGCAGGGCGACGTCGCCTACATCCCGGTCCTGCCCACCCAGCTCGTGGCCTGCCGCACCGTGGCCGAGGAACTGGTCGACCTGGCCCTCGCCCCCGGCGCGCCCGCACCGCGAACGCCGATCCCCGAGATCGCCGGACCTCGCGAGGAGACCATGGCGGAGGCGGCCCGGCTTCTCGGCGCCCGCCGAGGCATCAAGGTCGTCGGCGTCGACGGCTCGGGCATGCCCGATGCCGAGATCGCCGCAAGGGGCGGGTTCCTGCCCGGCCCGCACGCCAAGCTCGCAGGACCCACCTTCCAGGAGTGGCTCGGCACCCAGCCCTGAGCCGGGCTTTGACCTTGTTCTCGGAGCTCCACGGCGTTCTGGGAGCTCCGAGGACAAGGCTTCCTCCGAACCTCGCTGGCCGGCGGCGTTCGGGGACCAGCATCGGCGTGGAGTCCGCCGCCCGCGCCGCCAACGAGCACGGCTACAACGTCACGCTGGTGACCGACGCCATGGCCGATCGGGACCTGGAGGCGCATCGCAACAGCATTGAACGGATCTTCCCGCTCCTCGGCGAGACCTGTTCCACCGCCGAGATCATCGACCTGCTGGCCAAGCCTTGCGCCTGACGGTCTCACACGGTTGCCGGACGAGAGGACAGATGATGACGAGAGCGCTGGAATTGCCGCCGCACATGCCGTGGAACGGGTTCGACCCGGTCGAGGAACTGGCCCGGGCTCGCGACGGCGAGGGTGTGGTGCGGGTGGAGACGCCGTTCAGTCTGCCCGCGTACCTGGTCTGCCGCTTCGAGGACGTCCGCCGGGTCCTGTCGGATCCGGTCCGGTTCAGCAGCGCCCTGACGCCTTTCCGGCGTGCCGTACGCCGACCGCGCCTACATGGCCGGCCTGGTGGCCGCGTCCAGGTCGAGCACTGACACCGCCCCGCACCCAGGAGGTCATGAACCGCTGGAGTGCCGCAGCCCCCGCCGCCGAGCCGGACCTGAATGGACGCCTGAGGCGTCAGCGTTCGGCGGCCGCGGAATCAGCGTGATCTGTGTCGGGGAGCCAGTCACGGTCGGGCGTGTAGTCCAGCCAACGCCTGCTGCGCCCCACCTCGGTGAAGCCGCGCAGCAGGGTGTCGAGCAGCGGGTGGGCATGGGACTCGCGCCAGGCCAGCGACCACGCGTACAGCGGAGTCGGCGCGGTGAGCGGAATCGAACGCAGTCCCGCGTGGTCGGGCAGTGGCGCGTCCGCCGGGAACAGAGTGAAACACGAGGCGTCGCCGCGGATGTGCTGGACGAGGTGGTCCAGGCCCAGGTTCGGGCCATCCTGGCGCCGGGCGATCCCGAACTCGTCGGCGAAGCGGCGCAGGAAGTCCAGACGGCTCAGTTCCGCCGGGCACCACAGGACACTGTCGCGCAGGTCGAGCGGGCGCAGCTCGGCGGCGCCGGCCAGCGGATGCGACGCGCTGACCACCGCGTCGACGGGCTCCAGCCGCACCAGACGCTGAGTGAGCCCGGCGTCGCCACCGCCGGGCAGCGGATGCACCCGGCCGAACCCCAGGTCGGCGTCGCCGTTCAGCAACGATCGCGCCACCGAGGGCCAGTCCCGTCCTGGACCGGGTTCCAGTCGCACCTCGCCGAGCCCGTCCACCGCCTGGGCGACGGTGCGCATCGGCGCGTACAGGTGCCCCCAGGTGTCGACGCGTATGACGAGCCCGGCACCCGTCACCGCCGCGACCGCACGCTCGCCCGCCACCAGCGCCTCCCGCGCGGCGGGCAGGAACCGCCTCCCCGCCTCAGTCAGCCGTGTACCGCCGGCACGTTCGAACAGACGAGCCGCCAGCAGCATCTCCAAGCGCGCGATGCGCTTGGACAGCGCCTGCTGGCTGGTACCGAGCTGTTCGGCGGCGCGCCCGAAATGCAGCGTCTCCGCGGTCTCCGCGAACGCGCGGACCAGGCCGAGGTCGAGATCCATGCCGCCGACCATATGCGACAACTGAGCGTTGTCGGGCGCGTGGAGGGTTGCCGGCCGGGCCGCGGTTCCACGCGGTGCGGTAGTCGGTCGCGCCGATGTCGGCGTCGAGGTGCGAAGTCGATCCGGACGATCGCGGTGTCGTCCTCGTAGCGGCCGGGGTCGAGGCGATGAACGAGGTCTGCATCGACGTCTCCGCCGAGCTGCCCAGGCGCTCATGACCGAGGTGTCGCCCGTCGCCTCCCTCCTTGGGAGCCTCTCCGTTGGGGTCGCGAGGTTGCCGATCAGCCCCGAACGCCGGGAGAACGGCTGTGCGGGCAAGCCGTCGATGTCACAGGCGGGGGTTGCTGTCTCGTCTCCGAGGTTCGGGCAATCCTCGATCAGAGAGTGGACGATGAATCTCGCGTTGTGGGTCGCTGCCGTACTGCTGGCCGCGGTAGCTGTGGCGGGCCGCATCAGCGAGACGCGGTGTGTCTCGACGACGCGGCGACTGCTACCGTCCTGGCCGTGAAGCGGAAGGCGACGGGCGTGTCGACCAGCCTCGGCAACGGGGCCGCCCCGGTCAGCGAGTGGCTGCCGTATCCAGCTGCGTGCGCGGGGGCGAAGCGTCCGGCGCACATCCCCGCGTGGCGTCGGGGCTTCGAGGGGGAGCCGGCATGACCAGGACCGAGGAGTTCCAGGAGCTGCGTCCGCTGCTGTTCTCGATCGCGTACCGGATCCTGGGCAGCGTGAGCGAGGCCGAGGACGCGGTCCAGGAGACCTGGCTGCGCTTCGAGGCGTTCGCGGCACCACCCAGGTCGGCCAAGGCCTTCCTCTCCGCCACGGTGACCCGGATCTCGATCGACGTACTGCGTTCGGCCCGCGTCCGGCGGGAGCAGTACGTCGGGCCGTGGTTCCCCGAGCCGCTGCTGGCCGACCCGTACGAGGATCCGGAGCGGGCGGCGGAGCTGGCCGACTCGGTGTCGATGGCGGCGCTGTTGCTGCTGGAGCGGCTCAGCTCGCTCGAGCGGGCGGTCTTCGTGCTGCGGGAGGTGTTCGACTTCGGCTTTCCCGAGGTCGCGTCGGCGGTGGGGCGCTCGGAGGCGGCGTGCCGCCAGCTCGCGGTGCGGGCGCGACGTCACATGGCCGCAGGCCGGCCCCGCTTCGAGGCGGACCGCAAAGAGCGGGAGGAACTGGCGTCCCGGTTCTTCGACGCCCTCCGCGAAGGTGACGTCCCCGCCTGCAGGAACTGCTCGCCGCCGACGTGTCGATGGCCGGCGACGGCGGCGGCAAGGCTCCGCAGCTGGCCAGGGCCGTCATCGGCGCCGAGAACGTGGCCCGGCTGCTCGCCTCCGTCTTTCCCCGGATGGCCAGGATCGACATCGCGTTCGAGCCGCACGAGGTCAACGGCCAGCCGGGCGCCATTTTCCGCGACCGGGACGGCAAGGTGCTCCACACCCTGGCGCTCGACATCCTCGACGGGCAGATCCAGGCGATCCGCGCGGTGATCAATCCCGACAAGCTCGGGCACCTGGGGCCAGTGGCGGACGCCTGGGCGATCGACCGCGAAGTGAGAGCCGCGCAGTAAGGAGTGCTTGGCCATCCCGGGGGATGGGGCGAGGACCTGGCGCACTCCTGAGGGTTGGTCGGCGAGCAACCTCGGCTCGACGTGCCCCCGGCCCCATCCTGACGCGCCCGGCTCGTTGTCAGCCAAGAGCTTGCCCCTGGCGGAGCAGACCCAGAAGGCGGACAGCCTGGTCGTGGGCGGCGTCAGCGTGCTCGAAGTCCATGAGCGCTCCTTGACATGATAGTTATGCGCATAATATTTATGCGCATAACTAATCTGTCTTCGAGCATCGAGGGAGCCGGGCATGACCGTGAAGGTCGCCGTCATCTACTACAGCGCGACAGGCTCTGTGCACGCACTGGCGCAGGCCGTCGCCGAGGGCGCAGCCTCGGCCGGGGCCGAAGTGCGGCTGCGGCGCGTCGCCGAGCTGGCCGCCGACAGCGCGATCGACCAGAACCCGCTGTGGCGGCGCCACGCCGACGCCGCCACGTCGATCGCCGAGGCCTCGGTCGAGGACCTGGCGTGGGCGGACGCGTTCGCGTTCGGGACGCCGACGCGGTTCGGCACGCCGGCCGCGCAGCTCAAGCAGTTCATCGACCAGGCCGGCGGGCTGTGGCAGGACGGGGGACTGGCCGACAAGCCGGTGACGGCCTTCACCTCGGCGTTCAACCGGCACGGCGGCAGCGAGGCCACGATCTTGTCGCTGGGCAACGTCTTCTACCACTGGGGGGCGCTGATCGTGCCGCCCGGATTCACCGATCCGGTCGTGTACGCCGCAGGCGGCAACCCCTACGGCACCTCGCTGGTGACCGGCCCGTCCGCCGGAGACGACCCTGCCGCCGCGGCGCTGGAGGCGGCCAGGTACCAGGGACGGCGGCTGGCCCGGATCACGATCCGGCTGCTGGGGGCCGGCCACGACACCGATGCCGCCGCGGGCGACCGGGACACCCGCGAGACCCCGGCCGGAACAACCTCCGCGACCGCGTGAGCAGCGGGCCGACAAGGAGCACGTCATGACAAGCATCAGCACCGCGACTCAGCAGGCCAGGCCGCACGCCGGCCCGGCCTGGATGGTTCTCGCGCTGGCGTGTGCCGGCCAGTTCATGGTGATTCTGGACGCGTCCATCGTCAACGTCGCCCTGCCCTCGATCCAGCGGGACCTCGGCTTCACCCCCACCGGTCTGGCCTGGGTGGTGAACGGCTACCTGCTCACCTTCGCCGGTTTCATGCTGCTGGGTGGCCGCGCCGCTGACCTGTTCGGCCGTCGCCGGATGTTGGTCGCCGGGCTGCTCCTGTTCTCCGTTTCGAGCCTGGCCGGCGGCCTGGCGACCGCTCCGGAGGTCCTGGTGGCGGCCCGGGTCGCGCAGGGCATGGGAGCCGCCATGCTGGCCCCGGCGACACTGGCCGTGATCAACACCGGCTTCACCGATCAACGCGCGCGTGCCCGGGCGTTCGGCGCGTGGTCCGCCTCGGGCGGCGTGGGCGGGATGGCCGGCGCGCTCGCGGGCGGCGCCATCACGACGGGCCTGTCGTGGCGGTGGGTCTTCCTGATCAACGTGCCGATCGGCGCGGCGCTGATCGCCGTGGCCATGATGGCGCTGGCCGGCACGCGAGACGGCCGCCGGGAACCGCTCGACCTCGCCGGCGCGGTCACGGGGACGGCGGGGCTGGCCGCGCTGATCTACGGGGTCATGCAGAGCGCCGATCACGGCTGGACGTCCGCGCCGGTCGTCGGGCCGGCCGGGGCGGGCCTGCTGCTGCTCGTCGTCTTCGCGGTGGTGCAGGCGCGTCTCGCCGCCCAGCCGATGATGCCCCTGCGGCTGTTCGGGATCCGGCGGGTGGCCGTCGGCAACGTCATGCTGCTGCTGTTCGGGGGGATCGCCATCGCGATGTGGTATTTCACGTCGCTGTTCCTGCAGAACGTCCTCGGCTACAGCGCGCTTCGAGCGGGGCTCGGGCAGACGCCCGCGGCGGTGGCGTTCGTGGTGATCGCGCGACTGGCCGCCGCCCTGCTGCCGCGCACCGGTGTGCGCGCCCTGGTGCTGGCCGGGTGCGGCGCTCTGCTGGCCGGTTTCGGGTGGCTCGCCCAGGCCCACGCCGGCAGCGGGTACGTCGCCGGCGTGCTCGGGCCCACGCTGCTCGTCGCGGCCGGCATCGGGCTGACCTTCCCCACCCTCATGGCCGTGGCGACCGCCGGCGCTCCCGAGGGCGACGCGGGCATCATCGGCGGCCTGGCCAACACCACCAGTCAGGTCGGCGGGTCGATCGGCCTGGCGGTGCTCGCGACGGCCGCCGGCGCGAGAGCCGCGGCGGAGGCCGGCGGGAGTTCCCCGGCCGCCGCGCTCGCCGCCGGTTATGACCTGGTCTTCCTCGTGGCTGCCGGGCTGGCCTTGGCCGTCGCGGCGGTCAGCCTGCTGCTGCCGCGGCACCGGCGCGGCTGAGCGCCGACGCCGCCATGCTCGACGTGGACGACCTCAGGAAGCACCTGTGAACAAGGCATCGGGACACTGCGATCCCTCGGGGTGTTCAGCGCCTCCACCAGGCGTGGATCGACCCTGGCCGGATAGGCGCGCGCCCGCCCGGCCGATGTCCTCCTCACGCAGGCCGCGCCGCCCGGACGGCGGCCCGCCGGCGAGGGGGTTTCCCTCACCGGCGGGCCGCCTCCCTCAGGGCCATCCCGGTGCAGGCGTCATCCGGCCCCCGGGGTCAGACTCCGAACGCCTCCGGGTAGCGGATGGTGCCGGACGGCACGGGCCGGCTGGGGTCGAGGACGAGCGCCATCATGTACTTGTCCTCGACGTCGAAGGGCGGCCGGATGGAGTGGCCGGAGGCCGGGGTGAAGCCGAAACGGGGGTAGTACTCGGCGTGGCCGAGCACGAGCACGAGGCTTTCGCCCTGCCGGCGGGCGGCGTCGAGGGCGGCGCGGATGGCCGCCGAACCGGCGCCGCTGCGCTGGTGCTCGGGTCGTACGGCGCACGGGCCCAGGGTGAGCGCCGCAGAGCCGTCGACGTGGCAGCGGGTGAGCAGTGCGAAGCCGGCGACGGCGCCGCCGGGCTCCTGCGCGACCCACGACAGGCCGGGGATCCACGCCTCGGGGTCGGCGCGCAGGGCCTCGACCAGGTCGGCCTCGTGGGAGGTGGGGAAGGCGGCGAGGTTGACCTGGCGGATCTGGGCGAGGTCGGCGGCGGTCTCGGCGCGGGTGATCCAGGACGTGCTCATGGGGATGTTCGGGTCCGTTTCTGTGCTGGCGTGGGGGTGGAGGGCGTGGCCGGTGTACCGGTACTCCGCGCCGTGCTCCTCGCGCATGGTGATCTCTTGGAGGGGGGCCTCGACGGGGTCGGTGACCGGGGCGTGCGGGGCGTCGGTCATGACTGCCGGTCCCTGAACCTGTAGGTCGCGCGCAGGTGGCCGGTGATGGCCTTTTGCCGGTTGGCGCGTTCGCCGCGCAGCCGGGCATCGGTGCGCGAGGCCGCCCACGCGTTCTCGCGTTGCAGCTTGCGGTAGCTGTTCAGGCGGCGCCGGGTCAGCTCGCCCGCCTGGATGGCGGCCTGGACCGCGCAGCCGGGCTCGGCGTCGTGGGCGCAGTCGCCGAACCGGCAGTCCCGGGCGAGGCGTTCGATCTCGGCGAAGACCTGTTCCAGGCTGTCGGCGGCGTCGTAGAGGCTGATGCCGCGCAGGCCCGGCGTGTCGATGAGGACACCGCCACCGGGAAGGGGGACCAGCTCGCGGCGGACGGTGGTGTGGCGGCCCTTGCCGTCCTGCGCGCGTACCTCGCCGGTGGCGAGAAGCTCGTCGCCGAGCAGCGCGTTGCCGAGGCTGGACTTGCCCGCGCCCGAGGAGCCGAGCAGGACTGTGGTGCCGCGCAGCAGCGCGGTCAGCACATCGATGTTCTGACCTGTGGCCACGCTGGTGACCAGGATGTCGACACCGGGCGCCAGCGTGCTCGCTTCGGTGTGCGCGGCGTCGGCGTCGGCGGCCAGGTCCGCCTTGGTCAGGACGATCAGCGGCCTGGCGCCGCTGTCCCAGGCCAGGGCCAGCAGCCGTTCCAGCTTGGCCGCGTCCAGAGGGGCGGCCAGGGAGACGGTGACGACGACGGTGTCGACGTTGGCGGCCAGCACCTGCCCGTGGGAGGACCGGGAGGCGGACGAGCGCACGATCGCGCTGCGGCGCGGCAGCAGGGCCACCAGCCTCGGTTCGCGGCCCGGGCGCAGCGCGGCCCAGTCGCCGGTGCAGGGGGCGAGGAGCGGGTCGGGGGAGTGGAGCGCCGTGAGGTCGGCCCGCACCGGGCCGGACTCGGTGACCGCGTCGCACAGGCCGCGGTCCACGCGCGCGATCCGGGCCGGGACCAGGCCGGCCTCGCGGTGTTTGGTGAAGGCGTTGTCGAGTGTTCCGGTCCATCCGTACGGGGACAGGCCGGCGCCGGACGGACCCGCGGAGTCGGACGGATCGGTGAAGTCGGATGGTTCCGTGAAGAAGTTGGGCAACGTGAGACACCTTGCGGGAAGGGGCCCCGACGAGACGCAGACGACACCCCGCCTCTCCAGCCGGACGGCTGGGGCGAGGGGAAGAAGTGGGTCAGACCGGGGCCCGGGACGTGAGGAATGTCCGGGCGCTGCGCAGGGCAGCGGTCTTCACCGCGGTCATCGAGCCTCACCTCCCTCTCATCCGGAAATCCAACACCAAACGATCAGCAGCTTAGCACTGCACGCGACCGTCGTCCGCGCTCACCTCTGGTTCGGCGGCGTCAGGACCCGTCATGACTCCCGAGGCATAACCGCATAGCAATATCGATCTTAGACAAGATAACTCACGGGCCATAGCGTTCACGTGTTGAGAACGAAGCGAGGAGGGATCTCCATGCTCACCGTGACCGCGCCCCGGACGACCCCCACAGGATGGATGCTGCGGGCCGTCGTCAGCGCGCACGCGGTGGCGATCGCCGGGCAACCGGTGTTCGCCGGGGTGTATCTGACCGGTGACTACGCCGGTCTGGGCTTGCACGCGGCCGGCGCCGACGTCGTCACCTCCATCGGCTACCTGCAGGCGATCGTCGCGATCGCGGTCTGGGTCCGGCTGCGCCAGATCGGGCCGTTCCTCGCCACGATGGCGGTGGTGGCGGCCGAGACCGTGCAGTACGTCGCCGGGCTGGACGGCGCGCTGTGGTTGCACCTCCCGCTGGGGGTGATGACCATCGTCGCGGTCGTGGTGCAGTTCATCGATGTGTGGCGGCGGCCTCTTCTACGCAAGGAGGCCGAGAGTGCGTGACAGCCGTGGCGTGACCAGGCGGCGGGCGCTCGGCATCGGCGGGGCGCTCGGGTTGACGGCGGCCACCGGGCTGTCGGCCGCGGCAACGCTGTCGCGCCGTCCGTCGGTCACCGGCGCCGAGCTGCGCAGCGCCGTGCCGCTGCCGCCGCCCTTCCAGGTGCCGCTGCCGATTCCCGCCGTGTTGAAGCCGGTCGGCACCTCGGGCGGCGCCGACCGTTACGAGATCACCCAGCGCGAGGCGAGCGCGGAGATCCTGCCAGGTGTGAAGACGCCGCTGTGGACGTACGAGGGCACCTTCCCGGGGCCGACGATCGAGTCGCGCCGCGGCCGGCCGATCACCGTGTCACACCGCAACACCCTGCCCGTGCCGACCGTGGTGCACCTGCACGGCGGGCGGACCCCGGCGGCTTCCGACGGCTACCCGACCGACCTCGTCCTGCCCGACGACTGGCCGGACGTCACCTCCGGCATGGAGCACGGCGCCCACGGCTCAGGCCACGGCTCGGGGCACGGCTCAGGGCATGACATGCGTGATCCGCGGGCGGTGGTGAGCAGGTCGACGCGGGACTACACCTTCCCGCTGGACCAGCGGCCGACGCTGCTGTGGTACCACGACCACCGGATGGACTTCACCGCCCCCGCGATCTGGCGGGGCCTGGCCGGACTGCACATCGTGCGCGACGACGCCGAGGACGCACTCGGCCTGCCCGCGGGGCGGCGCGAACTGCCCCTCATGATCGCCGACCGGGCGTTCGCCGCCGACGGCGGCCTGGACTACCCCGCCCTCGACCCCGCCCTGCGCGAACGGCCGGGCGTGCGCGAGCCCTATCTGGCCGGTGTCCTCGGTGACGTGATCCTGGTCAACGGCGCCCCGTGGCCCGTGCACGAGGTCGACGCGGCCCGCTACCGGCTGCGCATCCTGAACGCCTCCAACGCCCGGCACTACGAACTCGAAGCGGTCGGCGACGACGGACGCCGGCTCGCTCTCGTCCAGATCGGCGCCGACCAGGGACTGCTCGCCGCCCCGGTCACCCACCGGCTTCTCCCGGTCGCGCCGGCCGAACGTTATGACGTGATCATCGACTTCTCCGGCGTGCCGGTCGGCAGCCTCGTCAAAGTCGTCAACCGGCTGGGTTCCGGACGTACCGGCGAGGTGATGGCCTTCCGGGTCGCGCGCAAGGCCGCCGACGACAGCCGCGTCCCACCTGCCCTGTCCACCGACCTGCCGGCCTGGCGGCGGTCGGAGGCCGTCAGGGTGCGCGAGTTCTCCTTCCGCGCCGGACGCATGCACGGCGACCACGGATGGCTGATCGGCGGGCTGCCGTTCGACCCCGCCCGCTCCGACGTCACCACCCGGCTCGGCGATGTCGAGGTGTGGCGGATGGTCGCCGACGTCCACCATCCCGTCCACCTGCACCTGGTCGGCTTCCGGGTGCTCTCACGCAGCGGCCGGCCGCCGCTGCCGCACGACGCCGGCCTCAAGGACACCGTCTCCCTGCGACCGGCCGAATCGGTGGAGATCATCACCCGTTTCGACGGCTACCGCGGCCGCTATCTCTTCCACTGCCACAACGCCGAACACGAGGACATGGGCATGATGGCCAACCTCGAGGTCATCTGACGGCGAGCCCGGCGGCGACCCCACGCCGAGGGCCGTCGCCGCCCTGCTCACCGCCGCCCGGGGAGCAGGCCGTGGGCGCTCGCCAGGAGCTCGAGGGAACGGAGCCAGGCCTTCCTGTCGGGAGCCGCGGAGACGACGATCAGCTCGTCCGCCTGGGCCTGCCCGGCGAAACGGTCGAGGTACTCCTCCACCTGCGCGGGGTCGCCGACGGCGGAGTAGGTGGTCATCTGCTCGATCTGCCGGCCGGCGGGGGACTGGAGGACGGCGTCGGCCTCCTCCGGCGAGAGGGTGCGGCCGGGCGTGAGGAACCGGCCGACCCTGAGGCGCTTGGCCGCCAGGAACTGCTCCTGGGCCTCCTCCGTCGTGTCGGCCGCGATGACGTTGACCCCGGCGATGACGTACGGCCGCTCGAGCTGCGCGGACGGCTTGAACTCGCGCCGGTACACGGCGACGGCCTCCTCCAGGGCGCTCGGCGCGAAGTGGGAGGCGAAGGCGTACGGGAGCCCGAGCGCGGCGGCGAGGGTGGCCCCGAACAGCGAGGAGCCGAGGATGTACAGCGGCACGTCGGTGCCCTTGCCCGGCGTCGCGTCGACGCCCGGGATGCGGGAGTGGCCCGTCAGGTAGCCCTGCAGCTCCAGGACGTCCTCCGGGAAGGCGTCGGCGGACGACGGGGTGCGGCGCAGGGCCCGCATGGTCTTCTGGTCGCTGCCGGGAGCCCGGCCGAGGCCGAGGTCGATGCGTCCGGGGTGCAGGGTTTCGAGGGTTCCGTACTGCTCCGCGATGGTCAGCGGGGCGTGGTTGGGCAGCATGACACCGCCCGCTCCGAGGCGGATCGTCCGGGTGTGCGCGGCGACGTGGGCGATGAGGACGCTGGTCGCCGAGGACGCGATGGACGGCATGTTGTGGTGCTCGGCGTACCAGACGCGCCGGTAGCCCCACTCCTCGGCGCGCTGGGCCAGTTCCACGCTGGCGGCCAGGCTGTCGCCCGCCGTCTCGCCCTCACCGATGTGGGCGAGGTCGAGGATGGAGAGGGGGAGAGCCATGGGGGACAAGCCTTTCGTCGGTGCGGTGCGTCGCAGGCTGTGCAACCATGACGGCCGCGCGGATATTTCGCGCGGCCGCCGTCAGCCCAGGTCGGCGAGGAGCCGGCTGCTCCGGCCGGCCCAGTGGTCCAGCCGGTGGCGCAGGTGCGCCTCGTGCGCCTGCCGGGCGTGGGCACGCGCCGGCTCCGCCTCGCCCATGGCTCGGGCCAGCTCCGCCAGGACCAGGTGCATGGAGCCCCAGCCCGCCGCCCCCATGCCGCTGACGACCAGCCGCCCCGCGTACGGCGCGAGCCTGGCGTACAGGTCCGCCGGTTCGGGGACGCCCAGGCGGGCGGCCACGTACCCCCACACGACGGTCAGGAACTCCGTGGACCAGTCGTGGCGGATCTCGGTCCCCCAGCGGGCCACCAGCTCACGCGCCAGAACGCGATCGCCCGCCTCCAGCGCGGCCAGCACCGCCACAGGCCGCAACGGCACCATGTCCGGATGGCCCGCCCTCGACACCAGCTCGCCGAGCATCTCGCCGGTCCTTCCCTGCGCCCAGCGGCAGGAGAACAGGGTGATCAGGCCCGGATAGTCGAGCCCCCACATCCTGGCCCCGTCCAGCAGCGCCGTGAACTGCCCGGCGAGCCGTTCGGCCTGCTCCCACCGGCCCTGCAGGGTGCGGGCGGCGGCCTCGGCGATGCGCACCATCGCCTCCAGCTCGGGGCGGCGCACCTCGACCAGCAGGCGTTCGCAGCGCGCGAGGTCTCGCTCCCACTCGGCCAGCTCGCCGTCCCTCAGCAGGTGCGCCATCCGGAACACGCGGGCCACGACCTCCGCGCCGGCCGGCAGGCCGGGCACGGCGAGCATCTCCTCGGCGGCGCTCCTGCGCTCCCGCTCCCGCTCGGGCACCCAGGAGGCGATCACATAGTTGTTCAGCACACGCGTCAGCAGGGCGGGGTCCCCGACCCGGCGGGCGATGCCGACGGCCTCGGCGGCCAGCCGCTCGCCCTCGCCCCGCCGCGTGCCCGTGTAGTACAGCTCGACTCCGAGCGTGCCGAGCAGGGCGGCCCGGTCACGCTCGTCGAGCGGCTCGTCCAGGAGGCCTTCCAGCAGCGCCACCATGCGCTCGTCTGACTCCCCGTAGGCGCGCCAGTTCCACACCGCGACCTCGCCGAAGACGACGATCGCCGAGACCAGCGCCCCCTTGTCGCCGAGGCCGGCGGCGATCCGGATCGCCTCGTCCAGCGCCGCCAGCGCCCCCTCCACGTCGCCCACGGCCCGCAGCGCCCGCCCGAGTCCGATGAGCAGCTCATGGCGGCGGCGCAGGTCCGCCGCGTCCAGCGCGTCGAGCGCCCTGCGCCAGAAGCCGACCGCCTCGTCGTAGGCGTGCTGGTCGGCCGACCGGCGCGCGGCCCTGACCGCGTGCTGGACCGCCTTGACCGCCCCTCCCACCCGGGAGGCCGCGCCGAAGTGGTGGGCCAGCACCGACGCCTCCACGCCGGGAAACGACTCCAGCGCCTCCCCGGCCCGCAGGTGCAGCCGGGTCCTGCCCAGCCTGCCCAGCTCGGCGTACAGGGCGTCCCGCACCAGGGCGTGGGAGAAGCGGTAGTCGAACCCGCCGGGCAGCTCGATCAGCAGCCCGCTCGCCACAGCCGGTTCGAGCAGCGACATGACCTCTTCGGGCGGCAGGGCGCCCACCGCCGCCAGCACGTCGAAGCTCACCTCACGGCCGAGGACGGCGGCGCAGCGCAGCAGGTCCTGGGTCGGCTCGGGCAGGCGCGCGACCCGGCGTCCGATGACCTCGCGCACTCCGGCCGGGACGCCCAGCGACGCGCTGTCCAGCCGGTGCTCGCTGTCCAGCCGGTGCTCGCTGTCCAGCAGGCGAAGCAGCTCGTTCAGGAAGAACGGGTTGCCGCCGGTCCTGTCGTGCAGCACTTCAGCGAGCGCGGGCTCGGTGAGGTCGCGGCGGGCGAGGTAGGCCGAGACCTCCTCCCGGGTGAAGGGCGCCGGCTCCAGGCGCTCGGCGCCGGGTTCCCTGATCAGCCGGCCGAGGGTGTCGCGCAGCTGCTCGGGCTCGCCTCCCGGCTGGGGCCGCAGCGTCGCCAGGATCAGTACGGGAAAGCGGTGCAGGTGAGCGGCCAGGAAGGACAGCAGCCGCAGCGAAGAGGCGTCGGCCCAGTGCAGGTCGTCCAGCACGACCAGCCGGGGCTCACCGGATGCCGTCAGCTCCTGCAGGACCCGCTCGTGCAGCCCGAACAGCGCCGTGTCGGGATCGCCGCCCGTCTCCGCCTCGCCGCTCAGCAGGCGCAGCGCGCCGGCGGTGTCCTCGCCGAAGGCGCCCAGCACCTGCAGCCACGGCCAGAACGCGGGCGCTCCGGTGTCCTCGGCGCAACGACCCCACGCGGTGGCCAGCCCACGAGCCTCGGCCTGGTCGGCGGCGGCCTGGGCGAGGCGGGTCTTGCCGATGCCCGCCTCGCCCGTCACCAGCAGGACCCCGCCCCGGCCCCGCCGGGTCCCCTCCAGCCGCTCGGCGATGAGGCGCAGCATCGCGTCCCGGGCGATGAGGCCGTCGGTCGTCTGCGGCGATGAGGCGGCCGGCTCCCGCACCTCCACGCGGGCCGGCCGGGGTACGGCCGCGGCCAGCTCGGGGGACTGGGTGAACACAGCCTGCTCCAGCGCGCGCAGTTCCTCACCGGGTTCGAGGCCGAGCTCGTCGGCGAGCAGGGTCCGGACCCTGCGCAGCGCCCCGAGCGCGTCGGCCTGGCGCCCGGCGCGGTAGAGGGCGAGCACCAGAAGCCTCCACAGCCGTTCGCGGAAGGGCTGCGCCTCCACCAGCCGCTCCAGGTCCGGGACGCACGCCCCGCCCTCGCCGAGCGCGAGCCGCGCCTCGAACCGGTCCTCCATCGCCGTGTCGCGCAGCTCGCCCAGGCGCGCCGCGACCGGCTGGGCGAACCCGTAGCCGGCGAACTCGGCGAGCGGCTCGCCGCGCCAGGCGGCCAGAGCCCGGTCGAGATGGCGCAGCGCCAGGGCGTGCTCACCGAGGCCGAGCGCCCGGCTGCCGTCCTCGGCCCCCGCGCTGAACCGGACGAGATCCACCTGCCCGGGCGCCACCGACAGCAGGTAGCCGGGCTCGCGGGTCACGAGCACCGCCGGCGGCGTGCGGGGCGGCCGGTCCGGTTCCAGCGCCTTGCGCAGCTTGGCGATGTAGACCTGGAGCGATCCCATGGCGCTGGAGGGCGGCTCGCCCGACCACAGTTCGTCGATCATCCGCTCCAGGGACACGATCCGGCCCGGGTCGAGCGCCAGCATCGCGAGCACGGCACGCTGTTTGGGAGTGCCGAGCTCGACGGGCCGCCCGTGCGCGTCGAGGACCTCCAGCGGGCCGAACAGGCGAAAGTCCATGGCTCCTCATCGCTGACGTTTTCCGGCGCACCAGCGTATGGGGACGCTCACCCGACAGGAAACGAGTCGCCTGTCCGGAATGGGCAGGTCGCCGGCGCCGTACGCGAGGCCGGAGGTTTCCTCATCCTGGACTGACGGCCCGGCCTTCTATCCTGCCTGCCATGCGGATGATCGCGCTCGCTGCGGCCATGACCCTCGCGGTGACCACAGCCGCCTGCTCCGCCGGGCCTCCGGCGCCGGCCACCTCCGCGCCGGCCACCTCTGCGCCGGCGCCTTCGGGGACTCCCGCGGCGCGCGGAGCGTGCCGCGCGGGCTGCGACACCACCAAGGCCCGCGACTACAACGGCGACGGCTACGCCGATCTGGCCATCGGCGCTCCCGGGCAGCGCTTCGACGAGGGAGAGCCCCCGGCCTCCGGATACGTCGTCGTCTCCTACGGCGGAGCCGACGGCCCCGGCCCCACGGGCCGGACGTTGCTCCAGCCCGGCCGGGGCGGCCTGCCGGGGCGCTCCACCAAGGGGGACGACTTCGGCGCGTCGTCCGCCAGTGGCGACTTCGACGGCGACGGATACGCCGATCTCGCCGTCGGCGCGACCTCCGATCTCGGCGACTCGCCCGCCGCCGTGACGATCGTCTTCGGCGGCCGGCAAGGGCTGTCCGGCCGGTCGGCGGTTCTGCTCAGGCCCGGGGACGCGACGTTCGGGCAGTTGCTGGCGGCGGGCGACTTCAACGGGGACGGCTACCAGGACCTGGGGGTGGCGACGGAAGGGGCGGTATGGGTGGTCTACGGGGACGGCCGGATACGGCGGCAGGCACCGCGGCCCCGGATGGTCAGGAGATCCAGCGTCATCAACGCGCTGGCCTCGGGCGACGTCACCGGTGACGGGCTCGACGACCTCGTGGTCGCCTTCTCCGACCACGACCCGGCCGACGAGGGCGCCGGAGCCGTCTACCGGGGTTCGTCCGGCGGGCTGAAGGACGTGGCCGGTCACACGTTCGACGCATGGGGGGTGCAGGCGCTCGCCGTCGGCGATGTCGACGGGGACGGCTTCGGCGACGTGATCGCGGGCAACAGCTACGCCGACGCCAACGATCCCGGAGGCCAGGTCTTCCTCCACCGGGGCTCGTCGGCGGGAGCGGCGGCCGAGGGCGTGCTGATCTCCCAGAACTCTCCCGGCGTGCCGGAGGACTCCGCGGAGGGCGACGGGTTCGGCGGCGATCTGGCCGTCGGCGACGTCAACCGCGACGGGTACGCGGACGTGGCGGTCGGCGCATCGGGCAAGTTCGCGCGCCAGGGCGCGGTCTTCCTGCTGTACGGAGGGAAGGGCCGGCTGCCGGGCGCCGGAGCCCGGGTGCTCAAGCCGGGTGACGCGCGCCTCGAGCAGGACGTTCAGTTGTTCGGGGCCTCGCTGCAGTTGTCCGACTTCGACAACGACGGGGCAGCCGATCTGGCGGTCACGATCCCGACCGAGCCGGTGGTGGCCGTGCTGGCAGGCTTGTCCGAGGGCGCGCGTGCGGCCGAGCCGACACTCATCGGCCCCGAACGGGTGGCCACGCCCGGCAAGGACTCCGCTTTCGGCCGTTCCCTGAACTGAAGGGCCCGACACGGATCACCCGCGACCGGCGCCCGCGGGGCTCGGCCTGGCCGGCAGTCATCCCGCCTTGATCGGTACCGCCAGGACGACTAGCCTGATCGCCGTGCCGCCGGATGGCGGGGCCGAGGCGATCGCGTCACGCGGGAAGAGGCCCGACCACGACGAGCTGTTCGATACGCCGCCATGGAGTTTGGGACCGATTGACGATGAGCGCGGAAGAGGACTTCCAGCAGGTCGGCGCCGAGCTGTCCGACCTGGGTGTGCAGATCTCCAGGATGATGGGCAGTCCCGCGCTCAAAGATCAGGCGGGGAAGGTGTTCGCCAGCCTGCAGCGTGACGGCGCGATGGTGTTCCGGCTGGTCAGGGACACCCCCGAACACACGGCCGCGCTCCAGCTGGCCGGGGCGTCCCTGTTCGACCCCTCGGGGCAGGGCAGGGTGGTGAAGGACTGGGTGGTCGTGCCCCACTCCTGGGCCGAGAAATGGACGGATCTGGCCGAGGCCGCCCTCAGCCGCCCCCGCTGATCAGCAGGCCACCTCACCGGTGCGGCGGCCGATGCCCGAGTCGGCCACCGACCGGCCGGGAGGTCAGCTGAGGCCGAGGCTCGCCGGCAGCAGGGCGCGGATCGCGGCCTGTACGGCGTCGAGGTCCACCGCCTCGGGGGCGACCCGCCACTGGGCGTGGACGCCGATGACGGCCCCCACCAGCAGGACCGTGAACGCCTCCGCAGTGATGCCCGAAGGCAGCGCCTGCACCGGTAGCCGGGCCCGCACCGCCTGCCGCAGTGCCGTGTGCAGCCGCGCGTAGTGCTCGCGGATCGGCGAGTCGACCTCCACCGCCTCGGCGAGCAGCGTGATGAACAGGCGCGTGACAGGCAGGCGGATGAAGCCCATGGCCTGGTCGAGCGGGTCGCCGGGGCGCTGCCCGGCGGGCTGGGCGGGTTCGGCGACGCTGGTGAGCACGGCGCGCAGCTGCTCGTCGAGCACCGCTTCCAGCAGGCCCAGCTTGTTGCCGAAGTGCCAGGGGATGGAGCCGCGGCTGATGCCGGCCCTGTCGGCGATGTCGATGAAGCTCGTCTGCCGGTACCCCTTCTCGGCGAAGAGCTCGGCGGCGGCCGTCACCAGCAGCCGCCGGCTCTCCTCGGTCCTCTGGATACGTCGCGTGGCCATGCGGACCATCAAACCAGGTATGCCGGACGACAGAGCCAATGTCGACAGGTATAGCCTATGTCAGTCAACACAGAAGGAGGTTCTCATGCGTTGGGTGACGTATGCGACGGACACCGGGGAGCGCGCCGGGGTGATCGGCGGGGACCGGATCCACCCCGTCGCGCCGGGCCTCAGCCTGATCCAGCTCATCGGCCGGGGCGCGGAGGAGCTGCGCGCGGCGGGACAGGAGGCCCTGGCCTCACGGGCGCGGACGGTCCCGCTGGCCGAGGCCAGGCTGCGCGCGCCGATTCCGCGCCCGCCCTCGGTCCGCGACTGCCTGTGCTTCCTGGACCACATCCGCAACTGTCAGCAGGCCGCCGGTCAGCCGCGCACCCTCAAGGACGCCTGGTACGAGATCCCGGCCTTCTACTTCGCCTGCCCCTCGACGGTCGTCGGCCCGTACGACGACGTGACGATCTCCCCCGGCAGCACCTGGTTCGACTTCGAACTGGAGATCGCCGCCGTCATCGGGCCGGGCGGCCGGGACCTCACGCCGGAGCAGGCCGAGCGGCACATCATCGGCTACACCATCTACAACGACTGGTCGGCACGCGACCTGCAACTGCGCGAGGCGCCGCTGGCGATCGGCCAGGCCAAGGGCAAGGACGGCGCGACCACGCTCGGCCCGTACCTGGTCACCCCCGACGAGCTGGAGCCCTACCGCCGCGACGGCAGGCTCGCCCTGCGGGTCGAGGCCACCGTCAACGGCAAGACCATCGGCACGGGCCGCACCGACGCCATGGACTGGAGCTTCGGCGAGGTCGTCTCCTACGCCTCACGCGGCGTGGACCTGGCGCCCGGCGAGGTGTTCGGCTCGGGCACCGTGCCCGGCTGCTGTCTCATCGAGCACCTGTCCCTCGCCGAGCCGGCCGCCTTCCCCGGCTGGTTACGCGACGGCGACGTCGTCGAGCTGAGCGTCGAAGGGCTGGGCAGCACCCGGCAGAGCGTCCGCGCGCCGGCCACGCCGTACCCGCTGAAAGCCCGGCACAACCCCGACCGGCGGCCCGCGCGCCCGCGCGTCAACCGCGCCCCCTCGAAGGTGCCCTACACGCGCGGGCTGCACGAGGTCGGCCCGGGTGTGTGGGCCTGGCTGCTGCCCGACGGCGGGTACGGCTGGAGCAACGCGGGACTGGTCGCGGGGCAGGGCGCCTCCCTTCTGGTGGACACCCTGTTCGACCTGCCGCTGACGGCCGAGATGCTCGGCGCCATGCGCGAGGTCACCGATCGGCACCCGCTCAGCCACGCCGTCATCACCCACTCCAACGGCGACCACACCCACGGCAACCAGCTGCTGGGCGAGCACGTCCCGATCATCGCCGCGGAGGCCACCTGCGCGGAGATGCGGCACGAGATGCCCCCGGAGATGCTGACCGCCACCCAGGTCGTGGACATGGGCCCGGTGACCCCGTACTTCCGCGAACGGTTCGCCGCCTTCGACTTCGGCGGCATCCGCCTGCGGCTGCCCGACCTGACCTATGACGGGCAGCTCACCCTGGAGGTCGGCGGCCGCGAGGTGCGCGTGACCAACCTCGGTCCCGCCCACACCGCCGCCGACTCCGTCGTGCACGTCCCCGACGCGGGGGTGCTGTTCGCGGGCGACCTGCTGTTCGTCGGCTGCACCCCGATCGTGTGGAGCGGCCCGATCGCCGGCTGGATCGCCGCCTGCGACAAGATGCTCGCCACCGGCGCCGGCACGATCGTCCCCGGTCACGGCCCGGTCACCGACCCCGACGGGATCCGCGCGGTGCGCGGCTACCTGGCCCACGTGGTCGAGCAGGCCGACGCCGCCCACGCCCGCGGCCTGTCCTTCGCCGAGGCGCTTCAGGCGGTGGACCTCGGCGAGTACGCCACCTGGCTGGACTCCGAGCGGATCGTGGTCAACCTCCACCGCCGCTACCGCGACCTCGACCCCGCCGCCACACCCGAGATGGGCCAGCTGACGCTGATGGCCATGATGGCGGAAAGGGCGCTGTCGTGAGGCTGCCGACCAGCGCGCACACCTGCCGGCCGTGGCGCATCCACGAGTTCGCCGGCGACTTCTCGGTGCAGGACGTGTGGTCCTTCCGCACGCCCGGGGCAGGGCCCGGCGACTTCCCGGTGATGCTCGCGGCGCTGCGCGAGCACGCCGGGCTGACCAACCAGCCCCAGCCGGTGAAATTCCTGTTCGACCTGCGGTGGAAGCTCGGCGCGCTGTTCGGCTGGGACGAGCCGTCGGCCGGCGTCGGCCGGCGGGTCTCCTCGCTGCGTGAGCGCCTGCCCGGCGACCTGCGCGACGCTCCCCGCGGCCCGGACGACGACGACATGCCCCTCAAAGCGGTCTACGAGCTCGACACGGAGGCCGCGCGCGAGCTGGCGAACAAGACCGTGCACACCGTGATGCACCTCGGCTGGGTCCAGGGGGCCGACGGCGAGCACGAGCTGCGCATGGCCGTGCTCGTCAAGCACAACGGATGGTTCGGGCGGCTCTACATGGCCGCCATCGCACCGTTTCGCCACCTCATCGTCTACCCGGCCCTGACCCGGCGATGGGAACAGGCCTGGCGCCGGCGCCACGACCACGAACAGGAGAGCGGACGATGAACGCCAGGAAGCGGCTGCTGCGCTGGGCGAGCGGCATCATGATCGCGCTGGGAGCCGGGCACCTGTCCCTGCTGGCGATGACCTCCTGGCAGGACGTCACCGGCTGGGTGGATCGGGGGATCTGGGCGGCCGTCCCGCTCGACCTGTCCGACGGTGCCGTCAAGACGGCGCGGTCCCTGCAGAACGCGGTCACCTTCTGGGCCGGTCCGGGAAGCTTCGCCGTCCCCCTGGTCCTCCTGGGGTGCCTGATCTGGGGCCTCGCGGGACGCGGGGTGGCCGTGCCGGCCTGGATCGGCTGGAGCCTCGCGGTGTGGTGCGTGCTGGGCGGCGTCCTGCTGGTGCCGTCCCCGTACTTCGCCGGGACCGTCGCGGGGGCGCTCGTCGTCCTGGCGGCGCGCGGGAAGGACCGGCCGGCCCCGGCGTGAGGCTCGCCCGCGGCCGGGCTGCTCTACGCTGACTGCGGACAAGGGCGACGGGAGAGGGGTTTTCGCGTGCGGGCCGGTGACGATGCTTCACGCGCTGCTTCGCTGGACGCCGTCCTTGAGCGCATCACCTACGCCAACGAGGAGACCGGCTACACCATCGCCCGCGTGGCCACCGAGCGCTCCGGCTCGGAGCTGCTGACCGTGGTCGGCCCCCTGCTGGGCGCGCAGGTGGGGGAGTCGCTGCGGCTGAGCGGACGCTGGACCTCCCACCCCCGCTACGGCCGCCAGTTCGAGGTGTGGTCCTACACCACCGTGCTGCCCGCCACCGTCCAGGGCATCCGCCGCTACCTCGGCTCGGGCCTGATCAAGGGGATCGGCCCGAAGATGGCCGAGCGGATCGTCGACTACTTCGGCACCGACACGCTGGAGGTCATCGAGACCACGCCCGAACGCCTGGTGGAGGTGCCGGGCCTCGGCCCCAAGCGGACCAAGATGATCGCCGCCGCCTGGGAGGAACAGAAGATCATCAAAGAGGTGATGATCTTCCTGCAGGGCGTCGGCGTGTCCACCTCGATCGCCGTGCGCATCTTCAAGGAGTACGGCGAGCAGTCCGTCACGGTCGTGCGCACCAGCCCGTACCAGCTGGCCGACGACGTGTGGGGCATCGGCTTCAAGACCGCCGACACCATCGCCCAGGCCGTCGGCATCCCGCACGACAGCCCCGAACGCGTCAAGGCCGGCCTGCGCTACACCCTGTCGCAGGCCGCCGACGACGGCCACTGCTACCTGCCCGCCCCCAACCTCGTCGCCGACGCCGTCAAGATCCTGGACGTGCCCGCGGCGCTGGTCACCACCTGCCTGGACGAGCTGGTCGCCGCCGAGGGCGTGGTACGCGAGGAGATCCCGGCCGGCGAGGGCGTCGTGCCCGCCGTGTACCTGCCGCCCTTCCACCGGGCCGAGCTGTCGCTGGCGGGCGGACTGCTGGGGCTGCTGCGCGGGGGACACGACCGGCTCAAGGCGTTCGCCGAGGTCGACTGGGAACGCGCCGAGACGTGGCTGGCCGCACAGACCGGCGCCGAACTGGCCCCCGAGCAGCGCCAGGCCGTCCGCCTGGCGCTGACCCACAAGGTCGCCGTGCTGACCGGTGGCCCCGGCTGCGGCAAGAGCTTCACCGTCCGCTCCATCGTCACCCTGGCCCGCGCCAAGCGGGCCCGCGTCATCCTGGCCGCCCCCACCGGCCGCGCCGCCAAGCGCCTGGCCGAGCTGACCGGCCACGAGGCCACCACCGTGCACCGGCTGCTGCAGCTGCGCCCCGGCGGCGAGGCCACCTTCGACCGCGACAACCCCCTCGACGCCGACCTGGTCGTGGTGGACGAGGCGTCCATGCTCGACCTGCTGCTGGCCAACAAGCTGGTCAAGGCCGTCGCGCCCGGCTCGCACCTGCTGTTCGTGGGCGACGTCGACCAGCTTCCCTCGGTCGGGGCGGGCGAGGTGCTCAAGGACCTGCTGGCCGCCGACGACATCCCCCGCGTGCGGCTCACCCAGATCTTCCGCCAGGCCCAGGAGTCGGGCGTGGTCGTCAACGCCCACCGCGTCAACACCGGCCGCCACCCCGTCCTTGAGGGCATGAAGGACTTCTTCCTGTTCCCCTGCGAGGAGCCCGAGGAGATCGCCCAGCTCACCGTGGACGTCGTCGCCCGCCGCATCCCCCGCAAGTTCGGCCTCGACCCGCGCCGCGACGTCCAGGTGCTGGCCCCCATGCACCGCGGCGCCGCCGGCGCCGGCGCCCTCAACCTCGCCCTGCAGGAGGCGCTCACCCCCGCCCGCGAGGGCATGCCCGAACGCCGCTACGGCGGACGCGTCTTCCGCGTCGGCGACAAGGTCACCCAGCTGCGCAACAACTACGACAAGGGCGCCGCCGGCGTCTTCAACGGCACCGTCGGCGTCGTCACCGACCTGCGCCCCGACGAGCACAAGCTCACCGTCCTGACCGACGAGGACGAGCACGTCGAGTACGCCTTCGACGAGCTCGACGAGCTCGCCCACGCCTACGCCGTCTCCATCCACCGCTCGCAGGGCAGCGAGTACCCCGCCGTGGTCATCCCGCTGGCCACCAGCGCCTGGATGATGCTGCAGCGCAACCTGCTCTACACCGCCATCACCCGCGCCAAGCGGCTGGTGGTCATCGTCGGCTCGCGCCGCGCCCTGGCCCAGGCCGTGCGCACCAGGGGCGCCGGGCGGCGCCACACGAGCCTCACCCACCGCATCTCGCGCGGCTGACCCGCAGGTTCACTCTTTTACCCGGACTTGACCGTGCGCTGACCTGCGGGTGACTGCAACAAGTGATCGAAATGTGACCGAACTCTCCCAAATGAATCCGCGTCATACATGCATCAGCATTAAGGTTTTTTGGGTGCAGTTTTGACTTGCTGCCATGGGGGAGAGGACCGTCTTGAACATCGCGTCTGGTTGGAAGAAGCCCACCGCGGGCATGGCGCTGCTCGCCGCAGCCGCCCTGACGGCTTCGTGCTCGAGCGGCAACGCCGCCACGGGCAACGCCGGCGCGCCCGAGGTCACCACGTCCGCCACCCCGCAGGCGCCGACGATCACCATATCCCCCGCCGAGGGCAGCGCGAAGGTCAGCCCTGACAAGAAGATCGTCGTCACCGCCTCCGGCGGCACGCTCGACGACATCACCGTCCAGGGCGAGGACGCCCACGAGATCACGGGCACCTTCAACGCCGACAAGACCCGCTGGGTCTCCAAGGGCACGCTCAAGCCCTCCACCGACTACACCGTCACCGCCAAGTCGGGCGTCACCACCGCCACCAGCGCCTTCACCACCGTCAAGCCCGAACGGCCGCTGCAGGTCGCCGACGTGACCCCCAACGCCAAGGGCGAGACGCTCGGCGTCGGCGCGCCCATCATCGTCACCTTCAACCAGCCGGTCACGCAGAAGGCCAACGTCGAGCGCGCGCTGAAGATCGAGGCGGAGAAGCCGGTCAAGGGCGCCTGGCGCTGGATCAACGACACCGTCGTCATCTACCGCACCGCCACCTACTGGCCGGCCCACCAGAAGATCACCTTCACCGCCGACATCGAGGGCGTCAAGGCCGGCAAGGGCACCTACGGCGTCAAGGACTACACCGCCAACCTCAAGATCGGCGCCAAGGTCATCAGCAAGGTCAACACCCGCACCCACATGATGTACGTCTACAAGGACGGCAAGCGGGTCAAGACCATGCGCATCAGCGCCGGCATGGCCACCACCCGCGAGTACACCACCACCTCCGGCGTCCACCTCACCATGGAGCGCGGCAACCCCGTCCGCATGATCTCGCCGGGCCGCAAGAAGGGCGACCCCGGCTACTACGACGTCATGATCAACCACGCGGTCCGCATCTCCAACTCCGGCGAGTACGTCCACGCCAAGGACAACGTCTGGGCGCAGGGCGTGCGCAACGTCAGCCACGGCTGCGTCAACGCCCGCCCCGACCAGGCCAGGTGGTTCCACGACACCATGCAGCGCGGCGACGTCGTCGACATCACCGGCACCAACCGCGAGCTGGAGTGGAACAACGGCTGGGGCTTCTGGCAGATGCCGTTCTCCGAGTGGAAGAAGGGCAGCGCCCTGTAACCCGCCCGGGCACGCCCGCCCGGCCCCTCCTGCCTTGCCGCCGCGGAAAACTCCGGCGGCCGGCACGCCGCGTACACGATGTCGACCACGGCCTTCCCGCACAACGCGCCACCCCCGCGCCCAGCGCCACCGCACTGCCGGGACGGGCGCGCGATGACGCGGGGGTGAGCTCAGCCGCCCGGCCGTCCCCCTCGCCGCGCAGGATGACCAGGTAGGCGGCACCCTGTTCGTGCGGCGCGGGGGAACAGGTCGAGCACCGGGCCGCCGGTGAAGCCTTCGTCCGGCAACGGCGCCGACGCCGTCATTCGTTCACTCGGTCACCGTGGCGGGCTCGGTCAGGAAGGGACGCACCTCGAGCCACTCGTGGATCGGCTCGCCGTCCGCGCCCGGAGCGGCGGACAGCTCGGCGGCCAGCTCGAGCGCCCGCTCGTAGCTGTCGACGTCGATCATCATCCAGCCGGCGATCAGGTCCTTGGTCTCGGCGAACGGGCCGTCGGTGACCGGCGGACGCCCCTCGCCGTCGTAGCGGACGAACGTGCCCTCCGGGGAGAGCGCCTGAGCGTCGACGAACTCGCCGGTGCCCTCCAGCCGGGCGGCGAAGTCACGCATGTACTGAAGGTGGGCCGAGACCTCCTCCGGTGTCCACTGGTCCATCGGCACGTCGTTGACCGCCGCCGGCGCCCCCCGGTAGTGCTTGAGCAGCAGGTACTTGGCCATCGTCGTTCTCCTTCGTGCGGTACGGCCCATGGTGGCCGGTGTTCACCGCGGGGACGGAGCCACGCGCGGGTTCTCGACATCCCCCGCGACTTTTTCCGAGGAGCGCTCTGTGATGTACCCAAGTCAGCACGTGACGATCACAGGTGGGCGGTACCAGGACGTTGACGCTATCGGGGGGCCAGCACGCAGAACTCGTTGCCGTCGGGATCGGTCATCAGCACCCGGCCGCCCTCACCCTGGCCGGCGTCGATGCGCGTCGCCCCGAGGGAGACCAGACGGTCGACCTCCGCCTGCTGATCGGTGTGCGCGGGCGGAGCCAGGTCGAAGTGCAGCCTGTTCTTGCCGTGCTTCGGCGCCACCGGCGGACCACCCCAGGTGATCTTCGGGCCGCCGTGCGGCGAGCGGATCGCGGTCTCCTCGTCCTGGTCCCAGACCAGCGGCCAGCCCAGCGCCCGGCTCCAGAAGTAGCCGACCTCCTGCGAACCGTCGCACGCGAGCGCTCCGACGAATCCGCAGTCGGCCAGGAACTTGTTGCCGGGCTCGAGGACGCACAGCTCGTTGCCCTCGGGGTCGGCGAGCACCACGTGACCCTCCTCCGGGCGTTGCCCGACGTCGATGTGCCGCGCGCCGAGTTCGAGCGCCCTGGCCACCGTCTGCTTCTGGTGCTCGAGGGAGGTGCTCGTCAGATCGAAGTGCATCTGGTTGGGGACGGTCTTGTTCTCCTGGGCCGGAAGAAAACGGATCTGGAACCCGGTGTCGTCGGTCGGCAGGATCGTGACGCCGTCGTGGGGGTCGCCGGCCGTCTCCCAGCCCAGGAGCCCGGCCCAGAAACGGGCGAGACGGAGGGGGTCGCTCGCGTCGAAGCAGAGCGCGACGAGCTGAGAGGTCATCTGGTGTCTCCAATCGGCCGGCTTCGAGACGCAACAGGGCATGGCCTGCTGGCGCATGACGCGGGCAACGCTAGCTCGCGCCAGGACTGTCACGCCAACGCTTTAAGACCGGCCGGGAGAGGCCTGGACGCTCAGCGGCGCAGCGCGGTCTCCTGCTCGATCCGGGAGAGTTTGTCGGGGTTGCGGACGGCGTAGAGGCCGGTGATGAGGCCGTCGTCGACGTGTGCGGCGATGACGGTGTCGATCTGGTCGCCGAGCCGGACGACGAGGGCCGGGTGGCCGTTGATCTGCGCCAGCCGCAGGGACGCCGCAGGGTCGATTCTGCGCAGCCGGCGGGCCACCGTGTCGGCGCCTATGACGGGGGCGAGCGCGGCTTGCCTGATGCCGCCGCCGTCGCTCAGCAGGACGACGTCCGGTGCGAGGCGGTCGAGCAGGTGTTGCAGGTCGCCCGTCTCGATCGCCCGCTGGAAGGCCTGGAGCGCGTCGCGGGCCTCGGCCGGGGAGGCGGTGCCGCGGGGGCGGCGCGCGGCGACGTGCGAGCGCGCCCGGTGGGCGATCTGGCGCACCGCGGCCGGGCTCTTGCCGACGGCTTCGGCGATCTCGTCGTAGCCCAGCTCGAACACCTCACGCAGGACGAACACCGCCCGCTCGGTCGGCTGCAGCGTCTCCAGCACCAGCAGCATCGCCATCGAGACGCTGTCGGCCAGTTCGACGTCCTCGGCCACATCGGGTGTGGTCAGCAGCGGTTCGGGCAGCCAAGGGCCGACGTAGGACTCCTTGCGCCGGCCGAGGACGCGCAGCCGGGCCAGCGCCTGCCGGGCGGTGATCCGGACCAGGTAGGCGCGCCGGTCCCGCACGGGGTCCAGATCGACGCCCGCCCACCGCAGCCAGGTCTCCTGCAGCACGTCCTCGGCGTCGGCGGCCGAGCCGAGCAGCTCGTAGGCGACGGTGAACAACAGGTTGCGGTGGACCAGGAACGTCTCGGTGGCCCCGTCCATACCGCCGGCGGGCGGCTCGGCGGGGTCCATCATCGGCTCGCTGCGTTCACTCAAGGCCGCCTCCTGTGCGCTTCCAACCTGTCACACGCACAAGATGCCGGTTCCCGCCGTTTTGTGACACTCGCGGACGGTGGCGCATGTCACACACCCCCGCCGTCACAGGTGCCGGGTCGCCGGCATCTTGTGGTCGTTCAGTGCGGCAGCACCCACCACCCCACGTGAGGACGAAGTCATGGGACCCCGTATCGACCTGCTCGCCAACGAGCTCGGCGCCAGGATCGGCAAGCGGTTCGCCGGCGTCAGCCTGGCGATCGAGCAGTCGTCACTGTCGAAGAGCACGGTGGAGCTGGTGAGCCTGCGCGCCAGCCAGATCAACGGCTGCGGCTTCTGCGTCGACTACCACACCAAGCAGCTCGCGGCCGCCGGGGAGAGCGCGGTGCGCGTCAACCTGGTCGCCGCCTGGCGTGAGAGCAGCGTGTTCACCGACGCCGAGCGGGCCGCGCTGGCGCTGGCCGAGGAGGGCACCCGCCTCGCCGACGCCCACCACGGCGTGTCCGACGAAACCTGGGCAACGGCGCGCGAGCACTACGACGAGGACCAGATCGTCGCCCTCGTCTACCTGGTCGCGATGATCAACGCGGCCAACCGGCTCGGCGTGATCGCGCGCAACCCGGGAGGCTCCTACGAGCCGGGCATGTTCGCCGGCCTGACGAACTGATCGGCAGGAGGCAGCCCCAGCGGCGGGAAGGCCGTCATCGGCGGCGCCGCCGCTCGCCCGGCGGCGACGTGGCCCCCTTGCCGGGCGCTGTCGGCGACCGGGGGCGTGGGACGGCCCAGGGTCAGGTCGCCGTCCAGGGCCGCAGCTTGTCGGGGTTGCGCACCCCCCAGATGCGGGTGATCCGGTCGCCCGCGACGTCGAACGCGAACACCGCCACGGTGACGCCGTCCTGCTGAGCCACGAGCCCGGGCTGGGCGTTGACCGTGCGCTCCAGGATCGTCAGGTCGGGCGCCTTGCCGGTGACGTCGATGAGGTAGCGCGCGATCTGCTCGGCGCCTTGGACGGGGTGCAGCACGGCGCTGACCAGGCCGCCGCCGTCGCCGACCGCTGTGGCGTCGGGGGCCAGCAGGCCGATGAGGGCTTCGATGTCCTTGGCCTGCCAGGCCTGCTTGAAGTCCCTGACGACGTCGGCGCGCTGGGCCGCCGGGGTCGCGGGTGCACGGGAGGCGCGGATGCGGCGGCGGGCGGAGGAGGCGAGCTGGCGGCAGGCCGCCGGGGTGCGGCCGACGATGCCGGCCACCTCGGCGAAGGAGTAGCGGAAGACGTCGTGCAGGACGAACGCGACGCGCTCGGCCGGGGTCAGCGATTCGAGCACGACGAGGAAGGCCATGTTGACCGACTCGTCCAAGGTGACCCGGTCGGCCGGGTCGGCCGTGGTGTCGCCCGGCCGCCCCGCGATCCACTCCGTGCGATCGGGCAGCGGCTCGGGGACCCATTCGCCCACGTAGCTCTCGCGCCGGGCCCGCGCGGAGCCGAGCACGTCGAGGCAGATGCGGCTGGCGACCGTCGTCAGCCAGCCGCCGGGGGAGTCGATGGCCCGCTGCTGGTGGGGGGCCATGGCGTACCAGCGGGCGTAGGTTTCCTGGACGACGTCCTCGGCGTCGGCCAGGGAGCCGAGCAGCCGGTAGGCGAGATTGATCAGCTGGCGCCGCTCGCTCATGATCGCGCTCAGGCTCGGATCGAGCCGGCTGTCCGCGGGCTCGGCAGGGGTGGTCATGGTGTGGCCGGCTTTCCTCGGTCGCGTGTCTGTCGCGTGTGCTCTCACCTGTACGACGAGACGGTCCCCGGGAATGTGAGTCCGTGCGCCGGCAAGCTGACCGGCGACCACGTCCTCGACTCCACCCGTACAAGGAGCGGCTTCGTCGCCCGGCACAACGCTCTCGGGCTGCTGGAGGCGAGCGGCAAGACGATCAGCCGAGGACGAACGGGAGCCGGGCGGCCAGCTCGCCCAGCGCGGCCTTCTGCGCGCCGGTCGGGGCACGCCGTCCGGTGCCGACCAGCAGCGCGTCCTCGTCGGACAGCGACGCGGGGAACGCGGCCCCGGCGATCTGTTCCAGCATCTGGCGGGAGCGGGCGAGCCCCTGCGCCGGCGGCCGCGCCGCGTGCGGGAGGTGCGCGACCAGGTCGAGGTGGTGCAGCGTCCACTCCATGACGTACGCCAGGAGGTAGTCGCCCGCGGTGATGACCTGCTCGCGGGTGGCGACCCGCAGGCCCGGGTCGGCCAGTGCGGCGGCGCGGCCGGCGGCGGAGCCGAGGTCGTCGAGGTGGAACTTCAGCAGCCGGGGCTCCTCGTAGGCGGCGGCCAGCCGGACGGTCAGCGCGTCGAGCGGGTCCTCGCCGCTCGGCGGCGTGCCGGTGACCTCCCAGTAGGTCACCGCGTCGCGGGTCGGCTCCGTCTCGGCGGGGGTGGCCAGGGTGATCAGGACGTCCTGGGCGTCGATGATCAGGTGGCACACCAGGTCCCGGACGAGCCAGCCGCCACAGCCGGACGGCTGGGCGAAGTCCTCGTCGGCGAGCGCGGCGACCGCTGCGCGCAACGCCGTCCACGAGCGTGAGAAGAGATCCACATCGGCACGGTAGTGCGGTGCCGCGGGGGCGGACAAGCACCCCGGCGGACAAGCACCCCGGCGGCCGGGCTGCCCGAAGGTGGGCTGCCCGAAGGTGGGCTGCTCAGGCGAGCACGGCGGGCTTGAGCACCTGCCGGCACCACTGCCGGAAGGTCGTCGGGCTCGCCGTGCCCGGGGTGCGTTCCACGCCGTTGTCGAGGCCCTCGTCCTTGGCGCGCATCATGTCGATCATGCCTTGGACGAACGCCTCACCGAGGCCGTGGCCGGCCAGCGCGGCGCCGAGGTCGTCGAGCGACCGCCGCCGGTAGCCGATGGGCCGTTCGAGCACCTCGGACATGATGCGCGCCATGTCGTCCGGCGAGAGGTCCTCGGGGCCCAGTACCGCGACCTCGCCCGTCCCGCTCCAGGACCGGTCGAGCAGCAGACGGGCGTCGACGCGGCGCTGCGGCGGGTGCATGAGGCCGCTCGGGGCCTCGAACGGCTCGTCGTCACCTTCTCGGCGGGGCTGCACGTGTCGGAGGCGATCCGTTCGTTCACGGCGAGGCACCCGCAGGTGGAGATCGACCTCGTCCCGTCGCTTTGGTGGGAGCGGGACGCGCCGCTGCGCGACGGCCGGGCCCACGTCGGCTACCTGCGGCGGCCCTTCGAGGAGTCGGGGCTGCGCATCATCCCCATCGGTCACGATCCGAAGGTCGCGTGCCTGCCGGTGACACACCCGCTGGCCCGCCTCCGTACCCTCACCTCGGCCGACCTCGACGGCGAGCCGATCCTCGACGCGCGGACGCGGCGGACGTCCTCGCTGGAGGAGAAGTTCGAGCTCATCGCCTCCGGGCGCGGCGTCGGGCTCGTCCCGCGCAGCGTCGCGCGCTCCTCCTCACGACCCGACCTGCTCTGCTTGCCCGTCACGGACGCCACGCCCTACGAGACCTGCCTGGCGGTGGCGGAGGACAGGCGTGAGCGGCGGGTGCTGGACTTCCTGGAGATCGCCACCACGACACTGCGCCGGCCCTCCGGCAGCCCTGCCCCACAGTGAACGGCCGACGTGGCCTCACTCTCCGGCGGCCGGCCCAGGGTCCGCCCGCTGCGCCGTGATCTCACGGCCGGCCCAGGTCAGCGCCACGTCCCCGCTCGGCTGGAAGTCCAGTTCCACTTCACCCTTCATCCTGGCGAAGAACCGCGATTCGGACATGGGGCGCAGCTCGGTCCTGGCCAGTCCGTGGACCTCGGCCATGAGCCGCTCGCCCTCCCGGGTGATGTCCATGGTGGAGGCGCGTCCCGCGTAGCGCATGCTGTAGCGGCCGACATACCGGTCGAGGACGGCCGGGTCGAGCGGGACGAAGACGCGTGCGCCGGGCAGCTCGTACGGCTCGCCGCGGGCGATCGCGGCCAGTCCTCGCTCGATGGCGGAGAAGGCGGCGTTCTCGAAGTTCGACAGCACGCAGACGAACAGGTCGTCGCGTTCGTAGCGGGCCGAGATGCTGACGAAGCCGATGGTCCCGCCGGCGCTTTCGACCCGGCCGGGGCTCACCGAGCAGCCGTAGCCGTAGGCCGTGCCGTCCGCCTCGACATGGGGGGTGAACAGGTCGGCGAGCGGGCCGGGTGGCAGCAGGCGGTGGCGGCCCCGGTCGAAGCGGTACAGGTCCTCGACCGTCGAGTGGAGCGCGCCGGCGGCGTCCTGGTTGGAGTTGTCGAGGTGGGGGGTGGGGGTGATCCGGCCGTCGGCGCAGATGTAGCCGCCGGCCTGGCCCTTGACGAGGTGTCCGCCGTCGTCCAGGCCGCTGCGGTGCATGGCGAGCGGGGTGAGGACGTGCCGGCGCAGGTACTGGGCGTAGGTCAGGCCGGACAGCCGCTCGATCACCTCGCCGAGAAGGACCCAGCCGGAGTTGCTGTAGCTCATGCGCTCCCCGGGTTCGAAGAGCGGCGGCCGGTCCTTGAAGTCGTCGATGAGCTGTCGCCGGGTGCGCGGCGTCCCCATGATGCGGGTGAAGCCCTCCGTGGTGACGTAGTCGGGGATGCCGGAGGTGTTGGTGAGCAGGTGGTGCAGGGTGATCCGGTCGCCGCGCGGGTAGCCGGGCAGGTGCTCTCCGATCGGGTCGTGCACGCGCAGGCGGCCGCGTTCACGCAGCTGCAGGATCGCGATCGCGGTGAACAGCTTGGTCTGCGAGCCGATGCGGAACGCCGTGGCGGGCGTGTTGGGCACGTCGTGCTCGTGGCTGGCCAGGCCGTACCCCTTGCTGAACAGGACCCGCTCGCCGCGCGCGACCAGCACCGCGCCGCTGAATCTGCCGAGTTCGGTGTAGGCGCTCACCAGCGCGTCCATCCGGCGTCGTAGGAAGAGCATGTGTACTCCAGTTTGCTTATTCAAGTTTGACTATCAGAGCACGGGGTCGCTGATATGGTCAACCTTGACTATCCCGTGGAGGTGTTGCGTGTCCTCGACCCGCCTGCTCGTCCTGGGCCTGCTCAATGAGGGGCCACGGCACGGCTACGAGATCAACCAGATGGTGAGCGCCGGGGCGCTGGAGCAGTGGACCGACGTCAAGCCCGGCTCGATCTACCACGCGCTGGCCAAGCTGGAGGAGGAGGGGCTGGCGCGCACCCACGCGCAGGAGCGCACGGGCGACCGGCTCAGGCGTGTCTACGCCATCACGGCCGAGGGCCGCCGCACGCTGCGCGACCTGCTGCGCAAGGCCCTGGCCGCCCCGCCCCACTCCGCCCGCTCCGACTTCGCCCTGGCGCTGCGCTGGCACACCCAGCTGGACTCGGGCGAGGCGCGGGACCTGGTCGCAGCCTCCGCCCGGGACCTGGAGGAAAGGCGCGCGGTCCTGGCCGCCGGACGCGAGGCGAAAGCGGGCTTGTCACCGCTGGCCGACGCCCTGTTCGCCAACGCCGAGGCGCATCTGGCGGCCGACGCCCACCTCCTGGCCGACCTCCAGCGACTGCTCGACGCTCAGGCGGCGCGCCGATAGCGGCAGCGGCCGCCGTCGTCCGCGAGCGCGCCCGGCGCGAGCACGCTCACGGCGAGCATCCCTCGGCGATCCATCGGGCGAACAGGTCGACGTGCTCGGCGGGCCAGGCGCCGTCGCAGGGCATGCCGCCCTGGCGCAGCCGCCGCAAGATGGCCTCGGCGTGCTCGGCGACGTCGTCGTGCGACCACAGGTCGAAGGCGAAGCTCATCGACGTGCGGTCCATCGCGCGAAACAGCGGCTTGATGTGCTCGGCGAAACCGACCTGATGGCCGGGCGCCGGGATCGCCACCTGAACGGGTGGGGCGGGTGGCGCCAGGGCGGAGACGCGGGAGCCGGGCCTGGCCTCGCACACCCACCACCATCGGGGCACCGGCATGTGCGGCGCAGGCGCCGCGCCGGGCTGGGAGTTCTCCAGCGCGATCCTCGATCCCCATTCGATGTAGCCGGCGAAGGCGGCCCGAAACTCCGGGTCGGTG
The DNA here is from genome assembly GCF_040654455.1 of Nonomuraea sp. NPDC050691. Classification (NCBI taxonomy): domain Bacteria; kingdom Bacillati; phylum Actinomycetota; class Actinomycetes; order Streptosporangiales; family Streptosporangiaceae; genus Nonomuraea; species Nonomuraea sp. NPDC050691. The sequence continues at coordinate 85,365 of NZ_JBFAIA010000003.1, read as the reverse complement.
GGCAGTGCGGCGTCGTCGGCGGCCAGGCTGATGAGCTGCGCCCAGCGGGCTCGCCATTGTTCGGTCAGGGCCTTGCCGGCGTGCTCGGCGACCATGTGGTCGTAGCCGCCGTACTGTTCGGTGTAGAGCTTGGGGCCGCCGAACGTCTCCGCGAGCCACGCGGCGACGCGTTCGGGATGGTCGGGTGACATCCGGGCGAACAGGGGAGCGAGCAGGTCGTCCTGCGGGACGTACTTCTCGTAGAAGATGTGCGTCATCCGCCTCAGCGCCGGCAGGCCGCCGGCCCATTCGAACAGCGTGGGCTCCGGCGACGGCGGCGGGTCGGCGAAGCCCACGTAGTAGTGCATGCCGCTGCACAGCGGCTTGTTGCGGGAGTGGCCGCACCGGCACAGGCTGTAGTGCTCCCGGGAGGCGTCGCCGTCGAGCGGGAGGCCGCCGGTGATCCGGTAGGGGCCGTCCTTGGACACCTCGATGGCGGGCTCGCGTCGCGGGCCGGGCACCTGGTGAGCGTCGATGACGGCGCCGAGGGCGCCGGACGGGCACGCGCGCACGGCCCGGACGATCTCGTCGGCCCGGCCGCCGCTGGGCGCCACGAACGGCTCCTCACCCACCCGGAACACCGCGGGCAGCCGATCGGTGCACAGGCCCGAGTGGGCACACACGCCACGGTTGTCCAGCACGGTGACCTGCACGCCTTCGAAGGTGTCGAGCCGGTCGGGCACCCTGGCGGGGTCCTTGGCGCCGCTGAACCCGGCACGGGCATGGCTGCCGTCGCACAAGGGCTTGGTGGCGGATCGGCCGCATCGGCACAGCGCCATCTGCGGGAACGTCTGGACGGGCTCGCCCAGCCAGGTGGTGACCCGGGAGACGTTGGTGACCAGGTACGGGCCGTCGGTGGCGACGTCGATGCCCGGTTCCAGCCCGCCCTGGATGGCGGCGAGCTCCGAGATCCGCTCGCCCAGGCGGCCGGCGTCCTCGGCGAACAGGCAGGCCAGGTGCTGCAACGCGGCCGTGGCCTCGATGAGGCCCTGGTGCGCGCCGGGCATGGCGCGCAGGCGCGTGGCGTCCTTGGCCAGCTCCCACAGGCGCCCGGCGGGGGAGCCGTCCTCGGTGATCGCCGGCTCGTCCTCGGAGACCGCCGCGCTCAGCGGCCTGATGACGGTTTCGGCAAGGGGCTCGCCCGGCGCCAGATCGCGGTTGAGCAGGCGGGCGCGCGCCAGCAGCTCGGCGGTGTTCATCGGGCTGCGAACCTGGCGTCGTAGTGCTTCATCTCCTCGATGGCGGAGAAGAAGGGCTTGACGGCTGCGAAGAACTCGGCGAAGCGGGGGCTGCGGCGAAAGCCCTGCTCGTGGCCCTCGATGGAGTCCCATTCGATGCGCACCGTGTAGTGCTCGGGCTCCTCGACGCCGCGGGCGACCTCGTAGGCCAGGCAGTGCGGATCGTCGTCGAGCACGCCGGATGCCCTCTTGTAGGCCTGCTCGAACTCCTCGGCCCGGCCGGCGGGCACCGTGTAGCGGATGTATTCGATGACCACGGGGGGACTCCTTTGTAGAGTGAAGTCTGGGAAGACTTTCGTTACATTACAGCATTGTAATGAAACAGGTGGGGGCATGACACGCAAGACCGGGCGAACGCGCGACGCCAGCATCGACGACCGGATCCTGGCCGTCGCCCGGCGGCACCTGGCCGTCTACGGCTACGAGCGGATGTCACTGGCCGCCGTCGCCCAAGAGGCGGGCACCACCCGCCCGGCCCTGTATCGCAGGTGGCCGGGCAAGGCGGAGCTCGCCGCCGCCGCAGTGGCGAGCATGACCGAGGAGCAGCAGCCCAGCCCGCCGGCCGACCCCTACACGGCGCTGGTCGCCGAACTGGCCGACTTCGAACGCGGCGTCTCCCGGCCGGGCCGGCTCTCGCTCGTCGGCACCATGCTCCAGGACACCACCGAACCCGAGGTGCTCGCCCGCTACCGCGCCCGCGTGATCGCCCCCCGGCGCCGCCGCATCCTCGCCATCCTCCGCTCGGCGCAACAGGCCGGCCTCATCGACGCCGACGCCGACCTGGAGATCGCCGTCACCATGTGCACGGGCAGCTGGTACGGCCGGGCGCTGGCCGAACCCGCCCCGCCGCCCCGCTGGCCGGAGCGGACCGCGGCCCTCATCTGGCGCGCCCTCGGCGGCCACCGACCGCCCACGTAGACCCTTCCCCGCCGCCCGCTGTGGCGCAGGTCACCTCGGCGAGCTGTCACAAGAACCGCGTCGCCGGCATCTTGTGGGCAACGACCCGCCGGCGACCGCCCGGCCGGTCGGCACAACGCGGAAGGAAACATCATGAGCTCAGCGCTGGAAACCCTGCGCCGCGACTTCGGCGGCGACATCATCGAACCGGGCGCGGCGCAGTACGCAACGGCCGGCCGCTCGCTGCCGGCCGCCGGGACTCCCGCCTATGTGCTGCGGCCCACCGGCGTCGGGGACGTGCGGGCGGGGGTCAGATTCGCCGCCGGCGCCAACCTCGCCCTGTCCGTGCGGGGCGGCGGCCATGCCTTCGCGGGCTTCGGCACCAACGACGGCGGCGTCGTGATCGACCTTCGCGAGCTCGCGAACGTCGAGGTCATCGACAAGGAACGACACCTGGTGCGCATCGGCGGCGGCGCCACCTGGGGCCAGGTCGCGGCGGCACTGGCCCCGCACGGCCTGGCGATCTCCTCGGGCGACACCAGGAGCGTCGGCGTCGGCGGGCTGACGTTGAGCGGCGGCATCGGCTGGAAGGTCAGGAAGTACGGCCTGGCCCTGGACAACGTGGTCGCCGCGCAGGTGGTCACCGCCGGCGGCGACGTCGTGCGTGCGAGCGCGCAGGACAACCCGGAGCTGTTCTGGGCGATCCGCGGCGGCGGCGGCAATGCCGGCATCGTGACCGCCTTCGACTTCGCCGCCCACCCGACGACGGACGTCTTCCACGGCAGGATCGTCTTCCCGGCGGCGGAGCTGGCCGGCGTGCTGCAGGGCTGGGCCGACCACCTGCGCACCGCCCCCGAGGAGCTCACCTCCATCGCCGGCTTCGCCAACCCGTTCGCCGGCGGGCCCGAAGCGCCGCTCGAGATCCAGGTCGCCTTCGACGGCGACGACCCGCGGCCGGCGGCCCGGGCCATCGACCCGATCCGCGCTCTGGGCACGGTGATCGACGACGATGTCACGCTCAGGCCGTACGCCGACACCCTCGCCGACGGCGCGACCCCGCCGCCCGGCATCCGGCTCCTCACCCGCAGCGCCTTCGTCGAGCGGCCCTCGGTGCCCGAAGTCCTTCGAATCCTCGCCGAGGCGGGGAGAACGCCGGGGTCGCCGTTCATCTGCGTGCGCAGCGTCGGCGGCGCGGTGTCCCGGGTGCCAGGCGAGGCGACCGCTTACGCGCACCGTCAGGCGGAGTTGATGGTCGTGACCACCACCGCCGGCCCGCAGCCGGTCGTCGAGGCCGCCCGTCCCGGCCTGGAAGCGATCTGGGGCAGGCTCGCGCCGCACGTCAACGGCGCCTACGCCAACTTCCTCTCCACCGCCACCGAGGAGGACGTCGCCGCGATCTACCCGGCGCGGACCTATCAGCGGCTCGCGGCGGTCAAGCGGCAGTACGACCCCGGCAACCTGTTCGCCGGCAACCACAACGTCCGGCCTCACTGATCAGGCGACCGCCGGCCGCCGGCACCCCCTCCTAGACCAGGTCTTCCGCGTCGATGGTGGCGCGGCCGGCCAGTCGTTCGTAGCGCTGCCTGGCGGCCTGCGGCGTGCCCAGCCCGAGCCCGAACGCGATGTCCTGCCAGGTCATGCCGCGGCCCCGCGCCATCTGCAGGAGCCCGGCCTCCAGAGCGTCCAACTCGCCGCGGACCAGGTGCAGCAGGCTCCAGGATGGACCTGCCGGCGGCGCTGCTCATCGGTGGCCGCGTGCCGCTGCGCGATACGCCACAACGACGCGTGCACGCGCTGGGCGCGCGCCTGCGGGCCGGTTCAGCCGGCGGGCATAACCTGGCCGGCCCAGGAGGCCAGCAGCCGCAGCGCGGCGTGCGAAGGCGACCCCTCGTCCGCGGTGTGCACGACCAGAGCCAGCCCCGGCTCGTCCGGCAGCCGCAGGGTCTCATAGGCCAGCTCCAGCTCACCGACCACAGGATGCCGGTACAGGTACCGCCCGTGCCCTTTGTCCTTCACCTCGTGCTCCGCCCACAACTCCCGAAACTCCGCACTCGCGGCCGACAGCTCCTTCACCAGGACCGCCGTGGACGGATCGGCGGGCCAGCGACCGGCATCCAGCCGCAGGAAGCCGACGATGTCACGGGTCCGCTGCGACCAGTCGGCGTACAGCCGGCGTATGCCCTCATCCAGGAAGGTCATCCGGGCCATGTTGCGCTGCTGCGCATCCAGCGCACCGAAGTCGGTGATCAGCGCGGCGGCCACCCGGTTCCAGGCCAGCACGGTGGTGTTGTGGTCCACCAGATAGGCCGGCACGTCATCGATCGACCCCAGCAGCCGCGCGATCCCCGGACGCAGAGGCGGACGCCGGACGGCCTCGGGCGCCCCGGCCGGGTCCGGCCGCGCCAGACGGTGCAGGTGCGCCCGTTCGGCGTCGTCCAGCCGCAGCGCCCGCGCGACCGCGTCCAGGACCTCCGCCGAGAAACGCAGGCTACGCCCCTGCTCCAGCCGGATGTAGTGGTCGACGCTGACCCCGGCCAGCTGCGCCAGCTCCTCCCGCCGCAGTCCCGGGACACGACGCCGCTGCCCGTAGGCCGACAGCCCGAACTCCTCCGGACGCAACCGGGCCCGCCGCGAGCGCAGGAACTCGCCCAGCTCGGCACGTCGATCCACCACCATGCCCCCCAGTATCGCGGCCGCCGGCCGATGCTGCCTGGTCACGGCGTGCCCAGGCACCACCTGGCCCTGGCTGCCCCGCCACCACCGGCCCGACAGTGGAGCACGCCGGAACGGCTCCGGCACCGCCACGGGCGAGCAACGCCCCTGCCGGTCACCCCACAAGGGAGCACACCCACCGTGACCTCTTCCCACCTGCCCCTGCAGCGGCTCGGCCGCACCGACATGACGATCACCCGCGTGGGCTTCGGATCGTGGGCGGTGTCAGGCTCAGGCTGGCGATTCGGCTGGGGCGCCACCGACGACGCCGAGTCGATCGCCGCCATCCGCCACGCCGTCACCTCCGGCGTCAACTGGATCGACACCGCCGCCGTCTACGGCCTGGGCCACTCGGAGGAACTGGTCGGCAAGGCCGTCGCCGACCTGCCCGAGACCGAACGCCCGTACCTGTTCACCAAGGCCGGCCTGGTCTGGGACCCGGACAACCCGTCGGCCGCACCCCGGCGCATCATGAAGCCCGCCAGCGTCCGCCGCGAGCTCGAAGACTCGCTGCGGCGGCTCGGCGTCGACCACATCGACCTGTACCAGGTGCACTATCCCGACACCGGCGAGTCGCTGGAGTACGCCGGCGGCGGGTTCGGGGCGCTCTCACCCAACGCCACGCCGCTGGAGGAGTACTGGCAGGTCATGGCCGAGTTGAAGGCCGAAGGCAAGGTCCGGGCGATCGGGCTGTCCAACCACACCCCCGACCTGCTCGAGGCCGCCGAGCAGATCGCCCACGTCGACGTCATCCAGCCGCCGTTCTCCGCGATCAACCGGTCCGCGGCCGCCGAGATCGCCTGGGCCCACGCCCACGACACCGGCGTGATCGTCTACTCGCCGCTGCAGTCCGGGCTGCTCACCGGCGCCTTCTCCGCCCAGCGCGCGGCGAACCTGCCCGCCGACGACTGGCGCCGCGCCCACCAGGACTTCACCACCGGCCTGCCCGCCAACCTCGAGCTCGCCGGCGCGCTGCGCCCCATCGCCGAACGCCACGACGTCGGCGTGGCCGAGGTGGCCATCGCCTGGGCGCTGGCCTGGCCCGGCGTCACCGGCGCGATCGTCGGAGCCCGCAAGCCGGCCCAGGTCGACGGCTGGATCGGCGCCGCTTCGGTGGAGTTGACCCGCGCCGACCTCGACGAGATCGCCGCGGCAATCACCAGCTCCGGCGCGGGGACCGGCCCCGCCCGCCCGTGACCACAGAAAAGAGCCACAGAAGAGACCACAGAGAAGATCACGCCATGTCCGTCTGGGTCATCGCCGAGTACCTCGCCGCTCCCGGCCGGCACGACCGGCTCCGCACGGCACTGGAAGCCATGATCGAACCGTCCCTGGACGAACCCGGCTGCCTGGCCTACCAGCCCTACGCCGACCCCAACGACGGCGCCCACATGCTGACCGTGGGGCAGTGGACCGGCCCGCGAGCCCTGGCCGAGCACCTCGCCACCGCGCACTTCCAGCACGCCGAACAGGTCCTGCGGCACGTCCTCGCCCAGCCCGCCACCATCCGCAGGCTGATCACGTTCCCCGCCGCCTGAACCAGGGGCCGCCCAGGGCGACCAGGGCGGCCCCGCACCGCGCCACCGCAGAAGCCTCCGCCGGCTCCGTCAAAGCCCGGCCACGCTACGGCGCAGCACCATCCCCGGCCACTCGCCGACCTTGAACGGCGCCTCCCTGGCAAACCCCCACTCCTCATACCAGCGCACCAGCCGCCCGTCGCCACCGGCGTAACAGTCCACCCGCAGCACCTCCACCCCCCGCTCACCGGCCTCGGCCAGCGCCCGGTCCAGCAGCGCGGCCCCCACACCCGACCCGCCGAAACGCCGATCCACCACCAGCGCCTGCACGTACAACTCCGGCACGCCCGCCGGCTCCACGTACACGGCGGGGGAGCCCACGCTCACGCACCCGGCCGGCCGGCCGCCCACCTCGGCGATGCGCAGCCCGCCGCCGTCCGCCCACTGCCGCACCTGCTCCGTGCGCCGCTCGTCCCCGGTGAACGGCCGCTCACCCCACTGACCCGTGATGCCCCGGCTCACCAGCCACGCCACCGCGCTGTCGAACATCGCCAGCACCGCCGCCACGTCCCCGGCACCACCCGGCCGGATCCGCACCCCGCTCACGCCGCCCCCTCCAGCGCCGCCCCCTCCAGCGCCGCCCCCTCCGGCGCCGACCTCTCCGGCGCCGCAACCGGCCCCCACGCCGCCCGCGCCGGCGCCGACGCGCCGGCGGGGGAGAGGGGCTCAGGCAGCGTCACCGGCGTCTGCGCCATGAACCGCGGCCGCCTCCACCCTGACCGCTCCCGTGGCGAGAGCCCGATCCGCTCCCACAACAACCCCCGTGCCTCGTCGCCCACCTCACCCGGCGCCACGCCCTCCACCTTGACGAACCCGTCGGCGACGAACCGCTCCACATCCACCACACTCATGCGCCGCACGCTAGCAGCGCCGTCCACCCATTTCTCCGACCACGACCCGATGGGGATGTGGCCCGCCCGCCCCCGCGACGATCCCCCCAGGGACCCCACACCGAAGGAAGCGGGCGGAACACACCCGAGGCGAGATCAGCCCGCGGCCACGTACTCGTACGCGCCGGCCTCGATCCGCCCGTCCTGCCCGACCGCCACACCGTCCAGGTCGACGTCGTTGAACTTCGTCACCCCCAGCCCGATCGCCGGGCTGGTACCCAGCAGATGCAGCGGCCGGTTCGGGTCGAACTTCGGGTCCTTGCGCACGTTGGCCGTCCCCGCCGACATCTGGAACTGCCCGCCGTAGAAGACGTTGTGGTCATGGGCGGTGAACGCCGCTCCGGCGTAGGCGATCTTCTTGGCCGCCACCACGATGTTCTGCGACAACGTCAGATGCTGGTTGGTGCAGCTCGCGTCACACACCACGCCCTCGGAGTCGGCGTTGGGCAGGTACATCGAGTTGTTGCGGAACACCGTGCCGAACACCGGCCCGTTGGTCTCGATCCGCCCGTCGTCGTGCACCGGGCCCCGCGTCACCAGACCCGACCGCGTCCGCGACCCGTAGATCGCGTTGTACTCGAACACGTTGCCCGACGTGCCGTCCGGGTCGTTGCTCGTGCCGTCGTCCTCACGGCTCGTGCCCAGCTCGGTGAACGTGTCGTTGTCCACGGCGAGATTGTGGTGCACCCGGTTGCGCGACCCCATGAAGATCTCCACTGCGGCGCCGTCGAAGACGTAGTCGTAGCTGAAGGCCACCGACCCGCTGATGGTGTTCCACCCGATGTTGGAGTCGTCGCCCTGCACCAGCACCGCGAACGCCCCCGAGTCGTCGTTGGCGTGCTCCTCCTTCGGCGTCAGCTTGCTCATGTGGTTGTTGTCGACGAAGTCGTTGTTCGTCACCGCCGTGTACCGCGCCGAAGTCTCGATGTACACCCCCGCCGCCGCACCGGTGATGAGGTTCTTCTCCACGACGTTGTCGTCGCCGCTCACCTTGATCCCCGCCCACGAGCAGCGGCCCTGGTCACGGCTCACCCCGACCTGCAGGTTGTAGACCTCGATGTTGCTGCCGGTCAGGGCCACGCACGCCTCGTCGTCGCCCATCACGATCGGCGCGGCGCCCGTGCCGTAGGCGTCGACGACGATCGGCGCGGCCGCCGTTCCCGAGCTCTTGATCTCCAGCTGCCCCGACCACGAGCCGCCCCGCTTCAGCAGCAGCTTCGAACCGGGCGCCAGCGACGCCGCCGACGCCTTGGCCAGCGTCTTCCACGCCGTGGCCGCCGAGGTGCCGGCGGCCGCGTCGTTGCCGGCGGCGCTGTCGAGGTAGTAGACGGTGGCCGCGGCCGGCGCGGGGGAGGCGGCGGCCGTCGCGGCGCCCGCTCCGGCGAACACGACCACCAGCGCCGCCGCCGCGGCGCCCAGGGCTTTCGAGGTCTTCGAGGTCTTCGAGGTTAAGCCAGACATGGGGATTCAGCCTCCTGAACGAAGATCATCCAGCTTGAGGCTGCCACCATAACGGCAAAAAGTGACCAATATCGAGACTAGCGGTCAACCTTTCCGCACACCCGGAAAACCAGCCGGGGGACAGGCACCACCCCGCCCCTCACACCAGCGCCAACTGCTCCCCATCCCGGCGCCCCCGCCCCACCGGCTCGCCCGCACCACACGCCATCCCGTACACCCGGCACAACTGCTCGATCTGCCCCGTGATCCGCCGCTCGTACTCCGGCGACGGCAACCCCGCCCCGTCGTACAACTCCTCATACCGCGCCACCAGCCCCGGATGCGCCTCACCCAGCCACTGCAGATACCACGACCGCGTCCCCGCCGGCAGCCGCAACACCACCGGCTCCACCGCCACCGCACCCGCCGAAGCGATCCGCCGCACCGTGGCCGCCAACTGATCGGCCGCGTCACTGAGCAACGGCAACACCGGCGCCATCAGCACCCGGCACTGCACCCCCGCCTCCACCAGCGCCGAGACCAGCTCCAGCCGCGCCTGCGCCCCCACCGCGCCCGGCTCCACCGCCCGCCGGATCCGCTCGTCCACGAACGCGATCGACACCGCCACCCGAGCCCCCGCCCGCGCCAGCACCTCCGCATCCCGCACCACCAGCGGACTCTTCGTATAGACCGTGAACGGCACCCCCGCCTCACCCAGCGCCCGCACCACCCCCGGCATCAACCGGTAGGTCCGCTCCGCCTCCTGATAACAGTCGCCCCCGACCCCCACCGCCAGCGGCTCACCGTCCCAGCGCGCCAGCTCCGCCCGCAACCGCTCCACCACGTTCGGCCGCACCACGATCCGCGTGTCGAAATCACGCCCCGCATCCAGCCCCAACCGGCGATGCCCCCCACGCGCCCCACACCCCCGGCACGCGTGCGCACACCCCCGATACGGGGAGACCCCCCACCGCTGCGACACCCCCGCCGTCACGGGCAGCCGCTCGATCACCGTGCGCGCCTGCATCTCCCACAACCCACCCCGCAGCACCGCACGCCGCTCGAACAGCGGACGATCATCAACCGCGTCCACCAGCGAAAGCGCGTCCCAGCCCACACCACCCAGTGGAACACGCATTCGACTCCCTTTTCAACCCACCTCCCAGCCGCCCCGCGGAAACGGCTCGAAGACACCGTCCGGATCCCACCGCGCCCGCACCGCCCCCAGCCGCTCCCACGCCCCCGGCGCGAACGAACGCCGGACACGCGACGCACCAGCCTGCAGATCCACCTCACCGATGTAGTGCCCCGACCCCAACGGCCCGATACGGTCCATCGCCCCGCGCAACCAGCCGGCGTTCACCTCGTCATCCGCCGCATCCTCCCAGATCGCGTACGCCGCGACATAGCTCGAACCCAGCATCGAGAACGCCATGTCCGGCAACCCCCCACCCGGCACGGGCGGCGCCGGCGACGCCAGCACCAGCGACCTGCCCCACGGCGCCCGCTCCACCTCCCGCGCCAAAGCGGGCAGCACCACCGCCAGCTCCCGCATCGACCACAACGTGTCGGCCGCGCACCGATCACCCCGCCGCCACAACGCGTCGGAGGCATCCATCAGCGCCCCGAACCCCACCGGCCCCTCCACCGTCCGCTCCAGCGCCCGCCCCGCCCACGGACACGCCGCGAACGCCTCCAGCGAGCCCAGCGCCTCCTGCCGCGACCCGGCGAAACACGTGGCCGTCACCGACACCACCTTGCGCCCCGACCCACCCTGCGCCGTGCCGAGCACCACGCTCAGCTCCACCCGCGCGGGCAACACCGCCGCCACCTCATCCACCCACGAGGCCACCCGCTCCACCTCCTCCAGCGCGAACACGAACGCACTACGCACGATCACCGCCGGCAACCGGTGCACCCCCAGCCGAAAACGCGTCACCACGGCGAACAGACCAGGCCCCGCCCCCCGCGCCGCCCAGAACAGATCGGCGTTGTCCCGCTCGTCGCACCACACCACCTCACCGCCCGCAGTCACCACCTCGATCCCCGCGACGCTCCGGCACGCCGGCCCCCAGACCCCCGGATTCCAGCCCAGACCACCGCTGGCCAGATAGCCGCCCAGCGCCACCGACCCGCAATGCCCCACCGGGAAGGCCAGCCCACACCCCGCCAGCGCCCCCGCCAGCCCACGCCCCCGCACGGCAGGCCCCACCAGCGCCACCGACGAGCCGGCATCGACGCTCCACCCGCCCAGCCGCGACACATCGATCAGCATGCCCCCCTCACGCAGCGACGAGCCGGCCCAGTTGTGCCCACCCGACCGCACCGCCACCCGCATCCCGTACGCCCGCGCCAGCCGCACCGCCGTCACCACGTCCCGCTCGTCCTCGACCCGCACGATCACCTCGGGGGAGCGCTCCGGCTTCACGGCGTTCCACACCATCCCCGCCCGCAACTCCTCAAAGCCGGCATCACCCCGCCACACCAGCGAACCCCGCAACCGCCCGACCAGCTCCCGCTCCGACACGCCGGCCCCCCACACACAGATTCGAACACCCCTCGAACAGCCGCCTAGCGCGCGATCAACCCGAAGACGCCTCCTGCCAGTGCAGGAACTCAAGCTCACGGCCCGGCCGCACCTGATGGGAGATCACCGCCGTCACCACCTCGCCGGCCGGGCCCCGCCCCGCGAGAACCTCCAGCGCCGGCGACTCCTCCAGCAGCGGACACACCTCCTCCAGGTGCATCGCCTCGGTCATTCTCCGCTGCCAGCGCCGATAATCCTCCTCGCCGCCCTCGCGGACCTTCGAGGAGATCACGACGGTCGCGCCGTCACCCTCGCCACCGTGAATGGCATGACGTTTCACCTGGTCAAGCGTAGACACCAGAACACCTCCACCCTCCACCTCATCCCACGCCCCGACGGATCACCCGACCCCCTGCCCGAACGCGCCCGCATGCTCACCGGCTGCACCCTCTCCACCAGCGGCGCATCCTGCCCCATGTGCATGAGCCATCTACTGGTCACGCATCGACGCCGTCCTGTTCAGCGCCGACCTCGAAGCCACCAGCAAAATCGGCTTCTCCGACGCCTTCCAATACGAAGACTTCCAAAAACCCCTCCACCAGCGCCGCATCCGCATCCAACAGATCCACCCCGAACTCGGCGCCGAAGCCTACGCCGCCTGGACCAACAAACCCGACAACCACCCCTACTGACCCCCAACGACCAACCCCGGGGGAGAGGACACCCGACCCCCCGGGCAGACCCCGCGACAAACCGCTCGCCACCCCCCACCACCCCTCCCTACACTGCCCCCGTGCTCAAACCCGACTACCCGATCACCACCCAGCGCCTCCTGCTGCGCCCCTTCACCCACGACGACCTGCACGCCGTCCACGCCTACGAATCCCGCCCCGACGTCACCCGCTACCTCTACTGGCAAGCCCGCGACCTCGACGCCGTCCGCGCCGGACTCGACACCAAGATCAGCCGCACCGCCATCGCCGACGAAGGCGACGGCATCAACCTCGCCGTCACCCTGCGCGACACCGGCACCCTCATCGGCATGGCCCTGCTCATGTGGACCAGCAAAGAACACCGCCAAGGCGAGATCGGCTACATCATCAACCCCGACCACGCCGGCCACGGCTACGCCACCGAAGCCTCCCGCGCAATGCTCCGCCTCGGCTTCGACGAACTCCACCTGCACCGCATCGTCGGCCGCCTCGACGGCCGCAACACCGCCTCCGCCCGCGTCCTGGAAAAACTCGGCATGCGCCGCGAGGCCCACCTCATCCAGAACGAGATCGTCAAGGGCGAATGGACCGACGAGGTCATCTACGCCATGCTCGAAACCGAGTGGAGACCATGACCATCCTCCACCTCGCCCTCGCCACCGACTGGCAGGCCGCCCAGCACACCGGCGACTACCGCGTCTCCACCCTCGGCCGCACCCTGGCCGAGGAGGGCTTCATCCACTGCAGCCGCGACACCGCACAACTCGACGGCGTCCACAACACCTACTACAGCGCCGTCACCGAGCCGCTCCTCGTCCTGGAGATCGACCCCACCGGCCTCGACGTCCGCCTCGAGAACGGCTTCCCCCACCTGTACGGCCCGCTCCCGCTCACCGCCGTCACCGCCATCCGCCCCTACCAGCCGCCCACCGCCTGACACCAAGGACCGGCCCGGCGGGGGAGCGGCCCCCGGGCCCCGTTCAGCCCCCCACACCCCCCGCGGGCCGCCACAATGACCCCATGGACCCGCGAACCGCCGCACAACGCTTCGCCGACACCTGGCAACACGCCTGGACCCACCACGACGTCGACGCCCTCATCACCCTCTACGCCGACGACGCCGAACACACCTCGATGCCCTTCCGCCCACCCCACCGGGGGAGAGGAGCCATCGCCGACTACATCCGCTGGTCCTTCACCGGCGAAACCGACCCCCACGTCACCTTCGCCACCCCCATCGTCGACGGCGACCAGGCCGCCAACGAATTCCGCGTCCACGCCCACGACAACGGCACACCCGTCACCCTCGCCGGCTGCGTCTTCGCCCACTTCAACGAACACGGCCAAGCCGTACGAACCCGCGACTACTGGCACACCACCGAAGGCCACCACTGACACGGCACAACCCCCGCACCACCACGGGAGCCCTCACCAGCGGGGACAACCCACCCCGGACCAGGCAGGGCAACCCCCGCCCGAACCCCGCCGCCGCGAAACCTCAGCCCGAGATCCGCACGACCGGCGCCAGCCGCGCCTCGGCCACCTGCTCATAGGGCCGCTCATACGACTGCTCGTAGGACTGCTCATACGACGCGCCCCGCGCCGGACCACCGTGCCCCGGCACCGCCTGGGCCTGGGGGAGCGGCGCCACCCCGGCACCACCGGCCGCCACCGGACCCGCAGCGGGCGCCACACCACCCGGCACCATGCCCCCCGGCACCGCCGGAGCCTGACGCGGCATCCGCCGGATCGGCTCCGTCACGGCCCGCCGCTCCTCGCAGCCACCTGCGCAGTAACCGTTCGTCACGATCAACCGGCCCCTCAGGGCGGTGTACGATTCCCGGCCGGAGGCGGGTAGAACCCCCTGGCACACCGGACATAAAACAGACTCGGTCCCCACGTGCTGCTCCTCTCGCGGCGCGATAGCAGGCTTCCCACCCTAAACGCCACAGGCGCCAGGGGACAGGAAATTCACCGATGGTCAAGCGTTCCGTCATGGTCACGCACCGTCACAAGCGCCCTTACTTGACATAATGTTCATTATCGAGCAATCCGACATATCCCGATCACGCCCGGATTGCGCCGCCTACGATGAAGGACATGAACCTCGGCGCGCCCGAAATCATCCTCCTGTTGGCCTTCGCCGCCCTGTTCGCCGCCGTCATCGCCGTCGCCGCCATCAGCCGCGCCGCACGAAGCGGCACGCGAGGCGGCGCACCGGCCGCGACGGGCCGCGCCTCGAGCCCGCAGGAGCTCGACGCCCGCGTACGCCACCTGGCCGCCACCGGCCAGCAGATCCACGCCATCAAACTGCTGCGCCAGCACACCGGCATGGGACTGAAGCAAGCCAAGGACGCCGTCGACGGCCTGGCCCACGGCCGCCCCATCCACCACCCCGCCCTGCGGCCCCAGCCCGCCCGCCACACCAGTGACCACAGCGGCGACCTGGCCGCCCGCGTCCGCGCCCTCAAAGGCGACGGCCGCACCGAACAGGCCGTCTTCCTCGTACGCGGCGAGACCGGCATGGACCACGACGAGGCCACCGCCTTCGTCGACGCCGTCCGCGACCACCCCGAGGCCCGGCCCGAGGCCCGGCCCGCCGGCGACGCCTGACACTCCCGCGGGCAAGCCCGCTCAGACCCCCGCGCCCTGACGCGCGCGGCGCCGGCGGGTTACGATCAGTTCATGCTCAGCCTGGCGATCTCCACCCCGGGCCTCGTCGCGCTCACCGCCGTCGTCACCATCGCGATCATCTACTTGATCATCTTGGCGGTCCGCCTGACCCAGCGGCCCCGCAACCGCCTCACCCCCAGCGACCACCTGGTCGACCACGTCCGTGAGCTGAAAGCCATGGGTCAGCTCCAGGAAGCCGTCTTCCTCGTACGCGGCGAGACCGGCATGAGCCATCGCGCCGCCGCACGCTTCGTGAACCGCCTCTGACCACCCCAGACCTGCATGAACTATCCCATACCGGACAGAAGGTGGGTTCTGTTCGGTATGAGATCTGTGCGCGAACCGGCGTCACCGCCGCGGTCAAGGACTGCATCCGGGGTCCGCGCGTACTCGTGCAGCCCGTCACGGACGAACGCCGCACCCTCCGGGCGCCGGTAGGCGGCGGCGAAGCGCGGATCGCCCACGTACCGGGGCTCCTGGCGTGCCGCCAGTCGTCGCTCACCTGGAAGGCGCGCTCCCCCAGGGGAAGATCATCTCGTCCTGGCAGCGGTCGTTGAAGCTTCGAGCATCGCGTCCACGCACGGGCCCACCCCGCGCGAGCGCGGACTCGAGGGTGTGGTCCGCTCCCCCGCCGCGGGCTCGCGTAGGTGGGGTCAGCGGGTGCCGAGTGCCTGCTCCAGGTAGGTCATGGCGTCGGCGGGTTCCTCGGCGAAGTGGACGAGCTCTGTCAGGGGGCGCGGCAGGAAGCCTTCGTCCTCCATGCGCCGGAACTGCTGCTTGAGGCCGTCGTAGAAGCCGGCGGTGTTGAGCAGCACGATCGGCTTGTCGGTGTGGCCGTGTTTCTTCAGTTCCAGGATGTCGGTGGCCTCGTCGAGGGTTCCGGTGCCGCCGACCATGATGACGACGGCGTCGGCCTTGTCGAGCAGGAGTTTTTTGCGTTCGGCCAGGTCGCGGGCGATGACCATGTCGTCGACGCCGGTGCGGACCTTGTCGACGAGGAAGTGGACGGACACGCCCATGAGGCGGCCGCCGCTGTCGTGCACGCCGTCGGCGACGACTTTCATGAGCCCGACGTCGGATCCTCCCCACACCAGGGTGTGGCCGCCCTTGCCGATGAGTTCGGCGAAGGCGCGGGCCGGTCGGGTGTAGGTGTCGGCGAGGTCGGCGGCCGACAGGAAGACGCAGATGTTCATGGTTTCACCGTACGGGCGGGCGGGGTGGGGTTTGGGGGGGTGGTGACGCGTTGGAGGGGGGTGGCCTACGGATCGTGGGGGGTTTCGGACGCGGGGTGGGTGGGGGGCCGGTGCGGTGGGGGTGGCGCCGGGTCGGCAAAAATTCCGTCATTCGTGGACGTTTGGTGCGGCACAGGGCGGCTTTTTGCGGGGTTATGTCAGCACTACTTGCCCGGGCATGTAAGCATCGATGTATGTACGGGACATATGTGGCTGTCTTAAACGTCCGGGACCGGTGGGACGGCGTCTCCCGCCTCCCCCGCTGAGGCGCCCCGCCCGTGCGCCACGGCGCGCCCACCCCCGGGGCGGCCCCCTCCCCCTGATGCGACGAAGATCGAAGGAAGTCCCCCGTTGCGTATCCTGCTGCTCTGCTCCTCGTTCAACGGCCTGACCCAGCGCGCCTGGCTGGAGCTGCGCCGGGCCGGTCACGACGTCACGGTCGAGCTGGCCCTGTCGGAGCAGGTGATGCTGGAGGCCGTCCAGCTGGCCAAGCCCGATCTGGTGATCTGCCCGTTCTTGAAGGAGAAGGTGCCGGCGCGGCTGTGGCAGAGCCAGCGCACGATCATCATCCACCCGGGGCCGCCCGGCGACCGCGGCCCGTCCTCGCTGGACTGGGCGATCCTGGACGGCGAGCCGAGCTGGGGCGTCACGGCGTTGCAGGCCGTGGAGGAGATGGACGGGGGCCCGATCTGGGGCTACCGGATGTTCCCGATGCCGGCCGAGCCGCCGCGTAAGTCGGCGCTGTACAACGGGCCGGTCGCCGACGCCGCGGTCGAGCTGGTGGCCGAGGTGGCGGCCAAGGCGGCCGATCCTTCGTTCACGCCGGCGCCGCTGGACTATCGGCGGCCGGAGGTGGTGGGGCGGCTGCGGCCGGCGATGCGGCACGCCGACCGTGAGTTCTCCTGGGAGGAGCCCACGGAGGCGGTGCTGCGGCGCGTACGGGCCGCCGACGGTGCTCCCGGCGGGCGGGCCGTCCTGGCGGGCATTTCGCTGAGGGTTTTCGACGTCTATCGGGGGCCGGCGCTCAGCGGCCGGCCGGGGACGGTGGCGGGGCGGCGCGAGGGGGCGCTGCTGGTGCACACCGGCGACGGGTCGGTGTGGGTGGGGCATCTGCGGCGCGACGAGCCGGGCGCGGTCAAGCTGCCGGCGGTCACGGTGCTCGGTGAGCAGGCCGCCACGGCCGAGGAGCGCACCGGCTACAGCGAGATCACCTATGACCGCAGTGAGAGCGTGGGGGTGGTGAGCTTCGACTTCTACAACGGGGCCATGTCCAGTGAGCAGTGCCGGCGGCTGGCCTCGGCGCTGCGTTACGCGGTGGCGCAGGACACGCGGGTGCTCGTGGTGCGCGGGGGTGAGGTGTTCTCCAACGGCATCCATCTCAACGTGATCGAGTCGGCCCGTCATCCGGAGATGGAGGCGTGGGTCAACATCAACGCCATCAACCAGGTGTGCCGGGAGATCGTGGCCTGCACGGGGCAGCTGGTGGTCACCTCGATCGGCGGCAACGCGGGCGCGGGCGGCGTCATGATGGGGCTGGGCGCCGATCGGGTGCTGGTGCGTCAGGCCGTGGTGCTCAATCCTCACTACCGCACCATGGGGTTGTTCGGTTCGGAGTTGTGGACGTACACGCTGCCGCGGCGTGTCGGGGCGGCGGCCGCCGAGCGGCTGACGCAGGACGCGCTGCCTGTGGGGGCGGCCGAGGCGGTGGGGCTGGGCCTGGCCGATGAGGTGTTGCCGGGGTCGCGGCTGGAGTTCGAGCGGGCGGTGCTCGACTACGCCGAGCGGCTGGCGCACGACCCTGGTTATGGGCGGTTGCTGGCGGCGCGGCGGGCGCAGCGGGAGGAGGACGAGCGGCGTAAGCCGTTGGAGGCCTACCGGGTGGAGGAGCTGGCGGAGATGAGCCGGGACATGTTCGATGACCGGCACGGTTTCCGTGCTGCGCGGGCGGCGTTCGTGGGCAAGCGTAAGGCGGAGGCGACGCCTGCTCATTTGGCGGCGCATCGGGAGTTGTCCGGCGCGTCGGTGGGGGCGGACGTGGCTACATCTCATATGTGAGATATGGTCTGCTGTTGTGACAGATGACTACCTTGTGCGGATCGGCCGGTTGATTCGGGACGCGCGACAGCACCGCGGTTGGACCCAGCTCCAACTGGCCGACGCCCTGGCCACCAGCCAGAGTGCCGTCAACCGCATCGAGCGCGGCAACCAGAACATCAGCCTTGAGATGATCGCCCGCATCGGCGAGGCGCTCGACAGCGAGATCGTCTCACTCGGCTACGCCGGCCCCATGCACCTGCGTGTCGTCGGCGGACGCCGCCTGTCGGGCAGCATCGACGTCAAGACCTCCAAGAACGCCTGTGTGGCCCTGCTGTGCGCCTCGCTGCTGAACTCCGGCCGCACCATCTTGCGCAAGGTGGCCCGCATCGAGGAGGTCTACCGCATCCTGGAGGTCCTGGCCTCCATCGGTGTACGCGCCCGGTGGATCAACGAGGGCAGCGACCTGGAGATCATTCCCCCGGCCCGGCTGGAGCTGGAGGCCATGGACACCGACGCGGCGCGCCGTACCCGCAGCGTCATCATGTTCCTGGGCCCCCTCATGCACCGCACCGACCAGTTCCAGATCCCCTACGCCGGCGGCTGCGACCTCGGTACCCGTACCGTCCAGCCGCACATGTCGGCCCTGAAGCACTTCGGCCTGGACATCACCGCGACCGGCGGCTTCTACCACGCGCGTGTCGACCGGGGCGCGGCGCCGGCCCGGCCGATCGTGCTCACCGAGCGCGGCGACACCGTGACCGAGAACGCGCTGCTGGCCGCCGCCCGCCACGACGGCATCACCGTCATCCGCAACGCCTCCTCCAACTACATGGTCCAGGACCTGTGCTTCTTCCTGGAGCAGCTCGGCGTGCGGGTGGAGGGCATCGGCACCACCACCCTGACCGTCCACGGCCTGGCCACCATCGAGCGTGACGTCGACTACTCCCCCTCCGAGGACCCGGTCGAGGCGATGAGCCTGCTGGCCGCGGCCGTCGTCACCTCCTCCGAGCTGACCATCTGCCGCGTCCCGGTGGAGTTCCTGGAGATCGAGCTCGCGGTGCTGGAGGAGATGGGCCTCGACCACGACCGCGGCGCCGAGTACCCCGCCGCCAACGGCCGCACCCGGCTGGTCGACCTGACGGTGCGGCCCTCCAAGCTCGTCTCCCCCATCGACAAGATCCACCCGATGCCGTTCCCCGGCCTCAACATCGACAACGTGCCGTTCTTCGCCGCCATCGCCGCCACGGCGCAGGGCTCCACCCTCATCCACGACTGGGTCTACGACAACCGCGCCATCTACCTGACCGAACTGACCCGCCTGGGCGCCTCGGTCAAACTGCTCGACCCGCACCGGGTGCTGGTGGAGGGTCCCACGCGCTGGCGCAGCGCCGAGATGATGTGCCCGCCCGCGCTGCGGCCCGCCGTGGTGGTGCTGCTGGCTATGATGGCCGCCGAGGGCACCTCGGTGCTGCGCAACGTGTACGTGATCAACCGCGGCTACGAGGATCTCGCCGAGCGGCTCAACGCGCTCGGCGCGCGCATCGAGACCTTCCGCGACATCTGAGTTTCTGTCGGTGGCGGCCGCTACCGTCTCCCTCGTGGATCTTGAGTCCGGCCATGCGACCAGCGGGGTCGTCCGGCCGGCCGGCGCAAGGCGAGGAGGGGGACGGTGCGGCCTGCGGAGCTCGAACGGGTGACGGTGGCGGAGGCGGCGGACCGCTACGTGGAACTGGTGCGGGCACGGACGCTGACGGGGGCCCTGTCCCCCGCCACCGCCGAGGTCTACGCCCGCGACGTGGCGACGCTGGTCGATCTGGCCGGAGGCGAGCGCGTGCTCGACGACCTGACCGGCCAGGACATCGACGCGATCCTGCTGGCCTTCGCCCGCAAACCCGACGGCCGGCGCGCCCACGCCGGCGACGGCACCGGCGTGGGCGCGAGCACGGACGGGAGCGGCGGGGCGCAGGGACAGTCCCCCTCCTCCCAGGCGCGCTTTCGCCGCTCGGTCTCGGCGCTGTTCAAGCACGCCCTGCTGGCGGGGTGGGTCCAGCTCGACCCGATGACCGTCTCCACCGTCACCGCCCGCCAGCGCGGCGGCCTGCGTCCCGAACGGCGGGCCCTGACCCGCGAACAGGCCCAGGGCCTGATCGGCGCCGCCCGCGCCCTGGAGGACTCCCCTCGCGAGGGCCGCCGCGACCAGCGCATGGAGTCGCGTGACGCGCTCATCGTGCTCCTGCTGTCCACCATGGGGCCCCGGGTGTCGGAGCTGGTGCGCGCCAACGTCGAGGACTTCTACACCAACGACGGTGTCCGCTACTGGCGCATCTTCGGCAAGGGCGGCCGCACCCGTGACGTCCCGCTGCCGCAGGCCGTGGCCGAGGCCCTGGACGCCTACCTCGAACGCGGCCGCCCCGTGGTGTCCGGCCGGGCCGGCGGCCCCGACGCCAAGGCGCTGCTGCTGTCGTGGCGGGGACGGCGCCTGGCGCGCGGCGCGGTGCAGGGGGTCATCGACCGGGTGCAGGCGCGGGTCGAGCCGGCCCAGCGCCGCTCGGTCACCCCTCACGGGTTACGGCACACCACGGCCACGCACCTGCTGGCCGACGCCGTCGACATGGACGCCGTACGCCGGGTCTTGGGCCACAGCGACCTGTCCACGCTGGGCCGCTACCGTGACGAGCTGCCCGGGGAGCTGGAGGTGGCGATGCGGATTCATCCGCTGCTGCGCGACCCCAAGCGCGGCGGCTGACCCCGCCTCGGCCTCGCCTTCGGCCTCGCTCTGGGCCTGCGCCGGCACGGCGGGCCGCCGTCTTGCCGGCAGGCCGCCGCGGACGGGTCGAGGCCGCCCGGCGCGCCGCGGCACGCGGCGGGCGGTCGCTGCGTGTCGCGGGCGGTCGCTGTGTGTCGTAGGGGCGCCACATGCGGGGCGCCGCATGCCGAGGGCCGCGCTCGCGGGTGGCGGGCGCGGCGGGTCAGCCGGGTACGGCGGGTGTGACCCGGCCCGCCAGATGGTCACCCGCCAGGTGATCCAGGGAGACGCCGAGCACGTCGGCCAGCGCGACGATGGTGAAGAACGCCGGCGTGGCGATGCGGCCGGTCTCGATCTTGCGGAGTGTCTCGGCCGACATGCCCGCCGCGGCGGCGACCTGGACGATGCTGCGCTCGCCCCGCGCCCGGCGCAGGGTCAGGCCGAGCTGCTCGCCACGCAGCCGCTCCTCGGGTGTCAGCGGTGGCCGTACCATGGCCCCAGTCTATAACCCGGTATTCAAATACCGGTACAGTTATGCCGTGGCGGCGATCAAGACCGTCGGCGAACTCCGCGCCATGCGCCAGAGCGGCCTTCGCCCCCACCCCCTGCCCGGCCGTGCTGCGCACCTCCGTCAACGACGCCGTCGTCCACGGCATCCCCACCCCGTACCGGCCGCGCCAACGCGACCTGCCCAGCATCGACTGCGGCGCCCACCTCGCCGGCTGAACCGGCGACGGCACCGCAGCGACGCCTTCCCCGAAAGGCCGCTGCCAGCGTGTGCTCGTGCCGAAAACGGACAAGGTGCGCCGTCGCTGAGAGCGGCGGCGCAAACCCCCAGTCGTAGCCGTCGCTCCTGACCTGTGGCCAGGAGCGCCTTCATGGCGCTTCGGACCTCCCCTGTTCCGGAGCGCACCCATGCTCGCCTTGTCCGTTCGTCAACGTCGGCGCGTCCTCATCGCCGACCCCGTCTCCACCGCGGTGTTCCCGCTCGCCATCACCGGCTCGACGGCGGTGATCCCCGAGGCGTCCGCGCAGCTGCTGGCGGGGGCGAGTGCGGATCGCACCGCCCGTACCCGCTTCTTCGCCGCCGGCAACATCGTCGTCGCGGCCACCGGCGTCCTGTCCGCCTTCGCGCCGGACCTGCCGTCCCTGGTAGCCCTTCGCGCGGTCGCCGGCGTCGGGGCGGCCATGTGCGCCGCCGGTGGATCGTCGATGGTCCTTGGCCGTACACCCGCCGGAAGAGCGGCGCCGGGTGTACGGCTACGCGGGCGCCGTGCTCGGCAGCAGCCTGGCGCTGGGCCCGGTCGTCGCCCAGGCCCTCATGGCCGTCGGGGGCCGGCACCTCGTCTTCGCCGCGCCCGCGGCTGTCGCCGCCCTCGCGGCCCTGACCACGCTCGGGCTTCCGGGTCTGCCCAGCCCCGAGGTGGGCGCGCGGCTGATCCCGCGATCCCCGTGGACCTGCTGCGGATCCCCGCCTACCGTTGAAAGGCGGGCCGCCGTCGCGACGGCGGCCCGCCCGCGGGGCCTCAGCCCTGCCGCACCGGCTGACGCAACACCGTGCGCGGCTCCGGCTCCTCCCAGGGCGTCAGATACACCTCATGATGCGGCCCATTGGGCACCAGACCCCGCTCCGCCATGAACTCCTCCATCACCTTCAACGTCACGTACTCCTCGCTGAAGGCGCCCACGTGCAGCGCCTCCACGCACCGCCCCTCCGTGTACGTCACCACCCGCACCCGATCCACCGCCGACCCGGGCGCGCGCACCGTCTCCCGCGCCGCCTCCACCGCCCCCGGCTCCGGCGCCCCGGCCAGCGGCAGCATCAGATGCCACCGCCACAACTCCCGCTCCACCTCCAGCCCCGGACGCTCATCCTCAACCCACCACAACCCCTCCAACGGGCCCGCCGGCCCGCCCATCCCACCGGCCACCGCGTACAGCGCCCCGATCGCCGCCATGTGCTCCGCGCCGCCCGGCGCCCCCATCCCCGTGACGCTCAGACACGTCGCCGCACCGTACGTCTTCTCCTCTACCAGCATGGCTCCTCCTCCAGAGGGATCATCAGATGAGTGACGAGCTCTTCAGGCGCCGTGACGGACGGATCCGACACGTACACCTCACGGATCGGCCCCCGAACCGCATGGCGCCGCTCCGCGCACCACGCCAGCACCGCATGCACGGTCAGGCCGATCTGGTCATAAGGCCCCACATGAGTCGCACAGGCGAACGCACCCCCGGCCAGCACCTCGACGCGAGCCCCACCGGGCAGCTCCCCCGGCGGCAGCCGCTCCACCACCAAGGCGACGGCCACGTCCATCGCCTCGTCCATGTCCAGCGGGAACAACCCCACCAGCCGGACCCCGACCCCAGGGCCCGCCGACGCCCCCACCGGCGCAGCTCCACCGGCGGGCGAGCCGCCGCCTGACGCACCACCCATCACCGCGGCAAGTTCCAGCAGCCGCCTCACCCCCGCCGAGGTCGCCCGCGCCACATCGGCCTCTCCCGCCGCCCATTCCCGTGCCACCACCACCCGGCACGCCGGCTCCACCACCACCCGCACCTCCGCCGACGGAAGCCCCCGCTCCATCACCCGCTCCAGCGACGCCAAAGCACGACGCCGCCGCGCCAGCTCCGCCTCCAACCCCTCCCGGACCGCCTCCAAAGCACCCGACGACCCGCCCAGCACCTCCGCGATCACCGCCAGCGGCACATCCATCGACCGCAACAACCCGATCGACAACGCCACCCGCACCTGCGACGCCCGGTAATACCGATAACCCGTCGCCTCATCCACCCACGCCGGCGCCAGCAGCCCCAGCTCCCCGTAATGCCGCACCTGCTTGACGCTCAACCGCCCCAACCGCGCGAACGCCCCGATCGGCAGCAACTCCTCATCGTCCACGCACCCCAGCATGGCCTCTCCCTCCATGGGAGAGTCCACCCCACCGCCCCGGCTTGAACCTCACGCCACGTCAGGGTGCAAGGTGGGCCCATGAGCCTCTCCGTCGGACAGGTCGCCAAACTCGCCGGCATCACCGTCCGCACCCTGCACCACTACGACGAGATCGGCCTGCTCACCCCCGGCGAACGCACCCACGCCGGCTACCGCCGCTACACCGACGCCGACCTCATCCGCCTCCAGCAGATCCTCCTCTACCGCGAACTCGGCTTCCCCCTCGACGAGATCGCCGTCATCCTCGACGCCCCCCACACCGACGAACTCACCCACCTACGCCGCCAGCACGAACTCCTCACCCGCCAAGCCCGACGACTCAACCAGGTGATCAACGCCGTGGAACGCGCCCTCAACGCCCACACCCTCGACATCCCCCTCACCCCCGACGAGCGCTTCGAAGTCTTCGGCACCTTCACCCCCGAAGACCACACCCCCGAAGTCGAACGCCGCTGGGGCGACACCCCCCACTACGCCGAAAGCCGCCGCCGCGTCGCCACCTACACCAAAGCCGACTGGCTCCAGATCAAAGCCGAAGCCGCCGCTCTCCTCGACGACCTCACCGCCGCCTACAAAGCCGGCCTGCCCGCCGACAGCGACCACACCATGAACCTCGCCGAACGCCACCGCGGCCACATCAGCCGCTGGTTCTACCCCTGCACCCCCGACATCCACCAGGGCCTCGGCGAGCTGTACGTCACCGACCCCCGCTTCACCAGCACCTACGACCGCCACGCCCCCGGCCTGGCCGCCTACCTCCGCCTGGCCATCCACGCCAACGCCGCCCGCCACCCCTCCTGACCGAGCCGCTCCGCCCAGGGACTCCGGGACTCTACTGACGGGTAGCTACGCTAAGGACGGAACGCATCCGCCGCCTGTTGCGGCGCTTCCGGACCGACCCGGCGGCCCTGGACGGACCGGCCCGGGAGCAGGGGGCGCGGCTGGAGGTGATGGCCCGCACCGGGCGCCCACACGTCGACTACCGCGGGCTTGCGGTCAGTGAGTTCTCTGCTGCGGCCTGGCAGCAGGCCCGGCAGTTGTTCGTTCTGCACGCCGATCTGGCACCCCTGATGATCTACGCGGCCGGGCTGACCGGCCGCAACCCCGAGACGCTCAAGGAACTGCCCGCCGACCACCAGGTACTGGAGGGCAAGGCGGTGGCCCTGACGGTGACCAAGCGCCGCCGCGGCAAGGCCAACACCCACACGCAGGTCCACTGGAGCGTCCACGCCGACCCGGGCCGCCAGCTGGCCGGCTCCGGCTCCTTCTACCTGCTGCTGCACCAGCTGATGGCCCGCAGCCGCTCCCTCTCGGGCACGTCCTCGCTGTGGTCAATCTGGGCCGGAACCGGCAAGGGCATGGCCCGTAACACCGAGACCAGCGGCCACATCGGGCCCTTCGACTCCGAGCTCGCCCGCAAGGTGCACCTGGGAAGGTGGGCGGCCCGGCACGGCCTGGTGGACGACGACGGCCGGCCGCTGGACATGCGGCTGACGCGGATGAAGAAGACCGTGGAGGTGCGGACCGCCAAGCAGGCCGGCGGCCATCTGCCGTCGGTCCGGCTGACAAACACAGCGCAGACGTCCTTCGCCCACTACCTGCGCACCGAGCCCTTCACTGTTGAGTGGGCCGCCGACGTGCTCACCGAGGCGATCACCGACGCCGAGGCCAGCGCCCGCCGGGCTGTGGCGCGCATTGGCACCGACGACAGCGCCAGCGTGCCCGAGCCGGTGCATGCCGCCGCCGAGCAGGGGCGCCTGGACACGCTGGTCGCCTCCTGCCTGGACATGGACCACGGCCCTTCTGGCGGCCGCTGCCGTGAGTCATTCCTGACCTGCCTGCGCTGCCCGAACGCCCTGGTGCTGGAGCGCCACCTGCCGATGCTCCTCGCCCTCCTGGACGCGCTGCAGGAAGACCTCGACCGCCGTGACGCGGACATCTGGGCGGCCCGCCATGGGGCGACCTGGCGGGCCGAACCCTCGCCTGGTTCATCGCACGCCGCCCCGGCGGCACCATCGCCGGCGCCCTCCAGTACCGCCACCAGTCGATCCACGTCTTCGAGGGCTACGCCGGCACCAGCGCCTCCGGCTTCCGCGAGGAAGTCGAAGCCGAGCAGGCCCTCGCCCGAGGCCAGTTCCTCGCCCACCTGGCCGACGGGGACCGCCCATCCCTCACCGGCCCGGCCGCTGCCGAAGCCGAGCAGCGGATCGCCGCCTTCGCCGCCCGAGCCGTCTTCCAAGGCCGAGTCGTCACCGACGAGGCCCGCCTGAAACGGATCATGAACAGTCACGACCCCAAGATCTACCCCGGCACCTTCGTCACCTGCGTCTACAACGCCGACCGGGCCCTGTGCCGCCCCCGGCAGAGCCCCGGCACCGCGCCGGAGCTGGCTGACTGCCGGCTGCTAGCCTGCCGCAACACCGCACTGACCGCCGCCAACCGCGAGGCCCTCACCCCCCACGTCGCCGAGCTGGACGCCTCGCTCGCCGAGCCCGACCTGCCGGCCCCCTACGTGCGCGAGCGCCTGACTGCCCAACGCTACGAGACCACCGCCTTCCTCGCCCCGTACCACCCGGAGACCCCGTGACCCGCCCCGGCCTGCCCGACGCCGACACCGTCCGGGCCGCCATGGACACCGTCCTGGCCACCGCCGCCGAACGCGGCCGCCGCCCTACCGTCACCGCTGTCGAGCGGCACCTGGGCATTGCCCACGCCACCTTCCACCGCCACTACAACGACCTCATCACCGGCTACTTCCACCCCCGCCTCCCCGCTGCGGACACCGCCACCACCGCGGCCACCCCGGCCACCCCGGCCACCGGACCGGACGAACGCGACCGAGCCGCCGTACAGCGACTACGCCGGGAGAACGCGGACCTACGCCGCACCGTGGAGACGTACGCCGAGATGATCCGGCAGCTGGCCGTCGAGAACGAAGCCCTACGACGGGCGCCCTCAACCGTCCGCCCGCTGACCGCAAGAGGCATGACCGGCGTGTGACGGTCGCTGGACCCAGAGCGGGAGGGCGTGTCAGTGACCTCGCGTAAGTCGCTTGTGGTCACTGATTGTTGAGCCGGTCCTCGAAGAAGAGGGAGAACTGACTCAGCGCTTCCTTCCAGTGTGCGGCGACGCGGTTGGCGTCGCGCGCCTTCCAGCACGACCAGCGCGCCGCGTCGCTGCACCTGGGCGGCCAGCCGTTCGCGTCGCTCGCGTCGGGGTAATCTGCTCGCGGACCGCGAGGTAGAGCGCCTTCAACGCGGCCTGATCTGTGGGGAAGCGACCGCGGTTGCGGGTGGCCTTCCGCGAGGCGACGAACCGCACGATCTCCTCTTCGGACTCGGCGAACTCCCGGAACTTCAACAACTTCCGGATCTCGCCGGTGTGCTCGTGCTGCGTCTCACTCCGCTCGGCGTACCGCTTGATACACGACGGGTCGTCGATCCCCAGCTGCTCGGCGACGTAGTCGACCACCGCCCACGGGACCTCGATCGGATCCTCCAGGAACGTCCCCAGCATCCGTACGGTGCCCCATTGAACGCTCCAGCCAGCAGATTGTGCTTGCGCCGCTTCTTCCGAGCCTCCACCAGCCCCTGCTCATCAAGGAAGAAGAACTGCTCCAGCTCCTCGGGCGTCGGGTCGGCCACGAACGCCCCATAACGCCGGACCTGCTCGTCCGAGAGATAGTCAACAGCCACAGAACGCGACGCTATGGATGCAGACAGCCACTACCGGTCAGCACACCCAAATCGAAATCAAACCAAACCAGTCAACCCCCACCCTGCCGACCTGCGGATCCCTCCTTAGCGTAGCTACCCGTCAGTAGAGTCCCGAGCCCCCGCCCACGAGCGCTCCCGGGACAAAGGATCGAACCTCTCACATCCGGCCGGCCGGTCCACCTGACCCCCGGCACCGGGTGGATCTCCACAACTGGCGGCGGGCGGGCAGCGGCCCTAGGGTGATCACCTCAAAGTCTGATCATGGTTAAGGAGTCACCCATGCATGCCTTTCGCAAGGTGCTGCGCAAGCTCGCCACGGTCGCCCTGGGCGTCGCTGTGCTGGCGGGATCCCTCGTGACGTGGAGCGCCCCGGCTTCGGCGGGTGTTGCCTGCGGCGGGACGCGGATCGAGTCGCAACCCCTCAAGAACGTCTCCGGGACGACGATCGGCTGGCTCAACGTCTACTGGGACGGCACCAACAACTGCGCCGAGATGCAGTCCTCCGCAGCCACCTGGGGCAAGCGCAAGTGGATGGTCGCCTCGATCTCCTCGTGCCGCCTGTCCGACAAGGGCACGACCTACTGCCACACCATCGACGACGACTCCAACTCCGGGAACTTCGAGTACTACGCCGGCCCCGCCCGCGTCAACGGCACCGGCCGGTGCATCACCGCCTGGGGCGAGATCAGCGACCTGCCCGGCGACAACCACGTCTACCAGGTGCACACCAAGCCGTACGTCGGCCACTGCTGACCTGCCGCCTTCAGACCCCGGGCGGGATGAGACAAGGCTCCCGGCAAGCCGCCGCGTCCACCACCGCCACCGGCGGGCCCGCCCGGCCCGCGCCGCTCCACCTGCGCGCAGGCCCGCCTGAACGCCTCGCTCGGCCCCTCCCCTCCGCACCACGACAGGCGGCAGGGGCCGGCGCCCCCTCACGGCTCCCAGCACATGAACGAGACCGGCACGCTCGGCCCGCACCTCACCAGCCGCCGGCAGACACCTCCTCCACCAACCCCTCCAGCAACCCCGCCACCTCCACCGGCCGCTCCAACGGCGCCAGATGCCCCGTACGCGGCAGATCCACCCGCCGCGCCCCACCGATCCCCGCCGCCAGCACCCCCGACACCTCCTGGATCCCCGCCACGTCCGCCAGCCCGTTCACCACCACCGCCGGCACCGCCACCTCACCCAGCCTGCCCGCCGCCGGCGGCGCCAGGAACCGCTCCGCCACCGGCGAGCGGCCCCACAACCGCGCGAACACCCCCGCGCACATCTCCACCGCCGACTCCCACACCTCCTCACTCAGATCCGCACGACCCCGCTCCGGCCCCGCCACCTGCCACAACGTGTGCGCCCGCGCATACGCCAGCACATCCCGCCGATCCACCTCAGCCACACCGCCCCGCCGATACCGCGCCAGCCGCTCAGCCGGCACCGACCCGTGCACCCGCTCACGCGCCTGCTCCAGCATCGACGCCGGCCACACATGACCCGCCAGCCCCGACCCGAACAACGCCAGCCCCGCCACCCGCTCCGGCGCCGCCAGCGCGGCCTCCACCGCGTACGCCCCACCCATCGAACAGCCCGCCAGCACAGCCCGGCGCACCCCCAGCGCGTCCAGCACCGCCAGCAGATCCTCGTGATGACACACCTCACCCACCGGATCAGCCGACTCCCCCTGCCCCCGCCAGTCGTAACGCACCACCCGCCACCGCGCCGACAACGCCCGGAACTGGTGCTCCCACATCCGCCGATCCGCCACCCCCGCGTGGACGAACACCACCGCCTCATCCCCGGCCGGCCCCGCCACGTCACACGCGATCCCCAGACCCTCGATCATCATGCCGCGACCGTACGCCCACCCACCCCCACCAGACGATCCCGTTCGCCCCCGGCGCACCCCCACCCGAACGACACCACACCCGCCTGTACCAAACTGAGCACGTGGACCCCGAGCCGTACCGCGGTGAACTGCTCGCCTACTGCTACCGCATGACCGGCTCCTTCCACGAAGCCGAGGACCTCGTCCAAGAGACCATGCTGCGCGCCTGGAAAGCCCGCGACCGCTACGACCCCGCCCGCGCATCCGTACGCACCTGGCTCTACCGCATCGCCACCAACCTCTGCCTGACCGCACTCCAAGGACGCGACCGGCGCCCCCTCCCCTCAGCGCTCGGCACACCCAGCGACGACCCCCAAGCCCCCCTGACGCCCGCCCCCGACATCCCCTGGCTCCAGCCGTTCCCCGACACCCGGCTCGACACCGACACCCGAAGCGACCTGCGACTGGCACTCATCGCCGCGACACAACTCCTGCCACCCCGGCAACGCGCCGTCCTCCTGCTGCGCGACGTCCTCGACTTCACCGCCGCCGAGGTCGCCACCCACCTCGCCACCACCGTCGCCGCCGTCAACAGCGCACTGCAACGCGCCCGCGCCGCCCTCGCCGACGCCGGCGACCCCGCCGACATCACCGAACCGCACGACCCCCACGTACGCGCGCTCGTCACCAGCTACGCCCGCGCCTTCGAGGCCGCCGACGTCCCCGCCCTCGTCCGGCTCCTCACCCACGACGCCATCCTCGAAATGCCGCCCGTCCCCCTGTGGTACCGGGGAAGCGACGACTACGGCCGCTTCATGCACCGCGTCTTCACCACCCGCGGCACCACCTGGACCGTCCGGCACCTCACCGCCAACGGCCAGCCCGCCCTCGCCGCCTACGCCCCCCACCCCGACGGCGGACACCACCGGCACACCCTGCAGGTCCTCACCGTCACCCGCGGCCTCGTCGCACGCAACGTCGTCTTCGCCGACCCCGCCGTCCTCGACCTCTTCGACCTGCCCGAACGCATCCCCGCACAAAAATCCGGCCCACCGCGATGAGTCAGCCGACGCTCACCAGTACATACCGGTGACCACCAACCGGAAGGACACCCACCATGAGCGTCATCGTCATCGCCTTCACCACCCTCGACGGCATCGTCACCGACCCCGACGGCCGCGCCGGCACACCCCACGGCGGCTGGGCCCTCCGGCACGGACCCCAGACCGTCGCCGGAGACAAGTTCCAGCTCGGCACCACCCTCGACGACGGCGTCATGCTCCTCGGCCGCACCACCTGGCAGCAGTTCTCGCGCCTGTGGCCCGGACGCGACGACCCGTTCTCCGCCCGGATGAACGCCGTGCCCAAGCTCGTCGCCACCCGCACCCTGACCGACACCTCCGCATGGGCCAACTCGACCGTCATCGACGCCGACCTCACCGACGTGGTCAAGCGCGAACAACGCGACGTCATCATCCCCGGAAGCGTGAGCGTCGTGCACACCCTCATGGCCGCCGACCTCATCGACGAATACCGGCTCCTGACCTTCCCCACGATCCTCGGCAGCGGCACGCGCCTCTTCCCCGACGGCACACCGGCCGTCCACCTGCAGTGCCTGTCGGCCGAACCGGCCGGCGCCGCCGTCCTCACCCGCCACGTCAGAACGGCACGCTGACCCGCCCCGCCCGAGGCGGCCCCACCTGGCGACCGCCTCGGGCACCCGGGGGGGAGCCGACCACCCGGGCGGCGCCTTCTCTACAATCGGCTCGATCTTCCCACCAGCCCGAGGAGCCGACCCGATGACCCCGCCGCCCGCCCGCACCCCGCACCAGCGCAAGCACGACACCCTTCACCGGCTGGAGCACGACGTCGACGCCTGGATCGCCACCGCCGACCCGGGCACCGGCGAGCCGTACATGGTGCCGCTGTCCTTCCTGTGGGAAGGCGACACCCTCCTGCTCGCCACCGCCGCCGCCAGCCCCACCGCCGCCAACCTGCAAAAAAGCGGCAAGGCCAGGCTCGGCCTCGGTCTCACCAGGGACGTGGTCCTCATCGAGGGCAGCGTCGAGACCCTGCGGGCCGACGAGATCCCCCCGCAGCTCGGGGACGCCTTCGCCGTCAAGACCGGGTTCGACCCGCGCGAGCTGAGCAGCCCGTACCTGTACTTCCGGGTCCGGCCGCAGCGGATCCAGGCCTGGCGCGAGGTCAACGAACTGCAGGGCCGCGACCTGATGACCAGCGGCCGCTGGCACGTCGAGTAAGCGGCTCTCCTTTCGCTGGACAAGGGTTTTCTTCGGTTGGAGGGATAGGGGTTTTGTCCAAACCCAGCACCTTTACATTGTAGATTCATTGGCTTGTCGACGAGGCGGAGGGCCATGGCCGCGCTCGTCCTGCCCGTGCCCCGCGCCGGTCTGTGGACGTGGAACGGCGACGGGATCGTCCGCCTGCTCGACCACGACGAGGCCGGCGGCGCCCAGCTCCTGGAACGCCTGGACGCCACCCGGACTCTCGCCCACGTGGCCGGCCTCATGGCCCGCCTGACCTCGCTCCCCGCACCGCCGGGACTGCGGCGGCTGTCCGGGATCGCCGCCGCCATGCTCGACCAGGCGCATCGGCGCGCCCACGTCGGCCGCGTCCACCTCCAGCCGGTAGCCGCCCGCGACCTGCGTGACGTGGCCGGCCGAGCCGAGGGCCCGGCGCAGCCGCGAGACGAGGGCCTGCCGCGGCACCCCGACCGGGCCGTGACCTGGCTGAACTCCGCGATCGCGGGCGACAAGGTGATGGACCTCCAAGCCCGCTGGCAGGCGGACGTCCTCGACGCGCGACCCGACGTGGTGTCGATCCTCGTCGGCGTCAACGACATGGGCTGGCACTCCTACGACCCGGACGGCTACGTGATCCCCGCGGGGGACTTCGCGGCGGGCTACGACCGCCTGCTCGCGCCCCTCACCGAGACCGGCGCCGACCTGATCCTCATCGAGCCGTTCCTCCTGCCGATCCGCGGCCCTGTCGAGGTCGGTGACATGCGCCTCGGCGAAGAGGCCCGCAAGCAGTGGCGCGCCGACCTGGACCCGAAGATCAAGGCCGTGCGCGAGCTCGCCCGCACGTACGGCGCGCACCTGCTCGCCGCCGACGCCATGTTCGCCGAGCTCGCCGCGACGACCGGACCGGAGTACTGGGCCGCGGACGGCGTGCACCCGACGCCGGCCGGTCACGCCGCGCTCGCGGCGGCCTGGCTGCGCCTGGTCGCGTACCGGGCCGATCGGAACCGTGCGCGCCGGGTGAACCGCCTCGCGTCGGCTCACCCGCCGCCCGCCGCGGGAACGGGGCGGCGGAGTCCGGTGGCGGCGATCACGGCGGCGCAGGACGCGACGATCGCGATGGCGATCACGTGGCCGAGTCGCGTGTCGGCGAGCGCCGCCAGGGCGCCGAAGACGGCGATGCCGACGCACTGCCCGACCTGGCGCGCGGTGTTGTAGATCCCCGAGGCCAGGCCGGCCGCCTCGGCCCCGAGGGCCGCGCCTGCGACCTGATTGAGCGCGGTGGAGTAGATGCCGCTCCCGGCGCCGACGAGGAACTCCGCGAGCACGAGCAACGGCCAGCCGTCCTCGGCTCCGAGGAAGAGCAGGGCGAGCGTCGCGAGCGCCGCCGCCGAAGCGCCGACCACCGTCATGGCGCGCGTCCCGCGGCGCGACAGGATCGGGTTCAGGGTGAGGCTCGCGAGGACGACGCCGATCGCGAAAGAGACCAGGAGCAGGCCGCCTTGGAGGGCGGAGACGCCCCAGACGCGCTGGAGATGTACGGCCAGGAAGAACTGGAGCCCGTACGCGCCGAACTGGAAGGCGAAGCCGCCCATGACCGCGCGGCGGAACGCCGCGTTGCCGAACACCGCCATGGGCATCATGGGATGCGGGACACGCCGCTCGGTGAGGACGAACACCGCCATCAGGCCGGCGCCGAGACCGAGCAGCGGCCACACGAACACCGGCCCCGTGCCCCTTCCGAGCTCGATCACCCCGGAGACGAGCAGCACCAGCCCGCCGGTGCCGGTCACCTGACCGGCGGTGTCGAACCGCAGGGCTCCGGGCGTCCCGCGTTCGGAAGCGGACGGCGCGACCAGCAGCGCCGCGGCGATCGCCACCGGGGCCGTGAGCCAGAAGACCGCACGCCACCCCGTGGTGTCGGTGAGCAGACCACCGAGGAACGGGCCGGCGGCCATCCCCGCACCACCGAAGACCGTCATCAGGTTCACGGCCTTCGACCGCTCGCCGGCGTCGGCGAAGCTCTTGCCCACCAGGGCCAGCACCATCGGCAGCAGCAGCGCGGCGAAGACGCCCTGAGCCGCGCGGAAGGAGACCAGCAGCCCGATCGACGGGCTCAGCGCGCACCCGATCGACGCGCCGGCGAAGCCGACCGCGCCGACGCGGAACAGCCGGGCCGCCCCGAGCCGATCGCCCAGGCTGCCCCCGAGCAGCAGCAGGGAGGCCAGCGGCAGCGTGTAGGCGTCGACGACCCAGGAGATGCCCGCGCTGTCGGCGTCCAGCCCACGGGCGATGGTCGGCAGGGCGAGATTCAGGGCGCTGCCGTCCAGGGTGATCACCACCCAGCCGAGATAGACCGCCCACGCGCGGGCCGACCACGCCGTGCGCGTGGCAGAAGCCGCGGCAGGAGTCGTGGCAGAAGCGGCAGAAGTCGTGGCAGGAGTCGCGGTGTTCACTGGTGGCGCGCCGCGGACAGCAGCGTCACGACGCCGTCGATCGCGTCGTCGAACACCGCGGCGTCCTGTGCGGCGCGCGCCAGCACGTACGCGCCCTGCAGCGTCGCGACGATCATGGCCGCCGTCTTCGCGGCGTCCAGGTCCTCGCGGAACTCGCCGCCGGAGACGCCCGCGGCGATGACCTCGGTGAGCCGGCTGCGGATCCACGCGAACATCTCCTCGACCTCGCCCCTCAGCACCGGCGAGCCGATCACATCGGCGTCCTGGGCCAGCCGCCCGAACCGGCAGCCCTTGAGGACGTCGCGCTCCCGCCTCAGGTAGGCGCGGATCTTCTCCATCGCCGTGGCGCCGGATGCCAGGTCGGCGGAGACCTGGGAACGCATCTCCTCACCGTTCCTGCTGATCGCGGCCTCGGCCAGCGCCTCCTTGCCGCGGAAGTGGTAGTACATGCTGCCCTGGCCGGCGCCGGAGGCGTCCAGGATCGCCCGCGGGCTCGTCGCTCCGTATCCCCGTTCCCAGAGCAGTTCGCGGGTCGCCTCGATCAGATCATCGCGTGTGCTCACACCCCGCAGCATACGTACTAGTAGTTACAATCGCCAAGCACTGGAGGCGGATGGCGGGTGTGGCGCCGATCACCTTGGATGTGCGGATTCGTACACAGATGATCGGCTGCGGTCTCCGTAATGTCCGTGCTGCCGGACGAACCGGCCCACTGACCTCAGGAGGAAGCCCCCATGCGTACCACCCTGGCCGCGGCCGCCCTCGCCGGTTCCGCCGCGATCACCGGCCTCACCCTCTCCCCTGCCGCCGCCCAGGCCACCCCGCGCACCGCCACCCAGAGCGCCGCCACGGGCGTGTCGTGGGGCAAGTTCTTCTCCAGCGACCACAAGGCCCACACCTTCGGCAGGACCGTCAAGCACGGCGGCAAGGTCCACACCACCTGGCACGGCGTCGACATGGCCGGCGGCAAGCGCGCCTGGGTGTGGTTCGAGGTCTACCAGAACGGCCACTGGCGCACGTTCGACCACTCCTGGGACGGCAAGACGACCGGCGTCTGGAGCGGCCGCGGCATCACGAAGGTCTACACCTTCACCTGCTGGGCCGGAAAGCTCGACAACTGCGGCCGCAAGTACCGCATCTCCTAGACGTCTCCCGCGGCCAGGGCGATTTAGCGGTCCGGCCGCTCACGCGGCCGGCCGGCTCCCCGGCCCCGCACGATCACCGGCCCACCGCCGAACCCGCCACCGAGCCCGCCACGGAGCGCGCCCCACGCTCACGCCACCAGGCCGAGCGCCGCCGTGGCGACCGCCCGCGCCCGCGACGGCGACAGCAGCACCTCGACCGAGTCCACCACCTGGTCCACGCACCCCACCAGCGGCAGACCACTGATCACCGGATCCGACACCGCCTCCAGCAACGCCCGCGCGAACCGGTCACCCCCGATCACCTGGAACGGCCGGTCATGGAAGGCCCGCACCCGCACATCCATCTCCTCGGCCAGCCCCAGCCGGTTCTGCGTCGCCGCCACCCTCCCGTACGCCGCCGACAGCGCCGCCTCCCGCTCCCGCCACGTCCGCGCCGCCACCGCCCGCCCGAGCGACACCCCCAACTCCGCCGAGCCCGGCATGCGCGCCAGCGCGCTGCCCAGCCACTTGGCGTACGGCGGGTACCGGCGGCGCAGCAACAGCGCCAGCCGCATCACCTCCCGCGCCAGCCGCGCGCCGACCACCGCCGAGCCCAGCTCGTCGCCCACCTCACCGCACCGGCCGGGGAACGGCTCCTCCTGGGCGATACGCCGCCACTGACAGGCCAGCACGTAGCGCCACATGTCGGCCGGATACCAGCGCAACACCGCGCGCACCGCCTCCAGCCCGTCCGCGGGCAGCCCGTCGTGGAACACCTCGCCGCGCGTCACCTCGGCCAGCGACTGCCACGGCACCGACAGCCAGTCCAGCGGCGACATCCCGCCCCGCGGATCGAACCCCAGCCGCTCCGTCAGCCACTCCCCCAGCTCGGCCACCAGCACGCCGGGCCGTACGACACCGTGGTAGCCGAACACGGTCGGCAGGCCGCGAAAGCGCTCCGGCAGGCCCGCCACCACGCGCGCCCGCACGTCCTCCACCTCGCCGGCCGCCGCGAACACCAGCACCCGCGGCCCCCAGTCGTGGTCGGCGGAACGGGCCGTGTCGAACTCCAGCACCTCCGAACCCGGCCCGATCAGCGCGGCGCTGTGCGGCACCGAGCCGACGAGCGGCGCGACGACCTCACTGTAGAAAGCCCGGGAAAGCTCGATACCTGGCAGGAAATCGGACATCACCCCGACACTGTGCCTCACGGCGAGCCCCGGACTCACCCGGTTTTTCGCCCGCCCGTTCGATGCTGGTGGGTTGGGTGTGACCTCCAGTGGGGGCCAACGACCGATCGCCTTTACAATGTAGATTCACAATACGTGGGTGGCCAGCACCCGCAGGCGGCGGTAGCCGAGCCGCTCGTACACCCCGATCGCCGCCGGGTTGTCGTCGTCCACCATGAGGGCCGCCCGCCCGTACGCCGCCACGAGCCGCTCCGACACCCACCGGCACACCCGCTCGGCCAGTCCCCGCCCCCGCAGGGACGCCACCGTGGCCACCCCGGCCAGCAGCCCCACCGACGGGGCGCTCCACGCCTCGGCCGCCACCGCCGCCAGCCGGCCCTCCACCCGGGTGCCCGCCCAGCGGCGCACGCCGGGCGCGCCCGGCACCGCGTACGAGGCCGGTGCGTGTTCGGCCAGCAGGGCGGAGACCTCCCGCTCGGCCCCGTCCGTCAGCCACGCCACCCCGCCACCCGGAAGGACGGGAGCCGGAAGGACGGGGCCGGGCAGGCTCATCCAGGAGAATCCGCCCGCCACCTCCAGCCCGTCGATCTTCGCCGCGACCGCGGCCATCAGGCCCGCCTCGCCGAACGGCCGGTACGACGGCCCCATCTCGGTCAGCGCGTGCCGTACCAGCTCGACGGCGTCGGCCGGGTCGCCCCACACGCCGACGCGGTCGCGCCGCGACACCTGCGGCGCGGCGCTCGCCACGGCCCCGCCCAGGGCCCACGCCCGCGCCCCGCCCGTCAGCCCCTGCGCCACCCACACCGGCAGGTCGTCGTCACCGCACGCGGAACGCAGCTCGGCCAGAGACCTCAGCTCGCACACCACCGCCGGGTCACAGGATGGCGCCGGGGCGGTAGGCGGCCGCCTCCGGACGGGCGGAGACCAGCTCGGCCACCTGCCGCACCACCGCCTCCACCTGCCCGGCCGCCGCGCCGGTGAACGACACCCGGTCGGCCAGCAACGCGTCCAGCGCGGCCCGGTCCAGCGGGAAGCGTTCGTCGGCCGCGAGCCGGTCGAGCAGTTCGTTGGCCGTCCCGCGCGAGCGCATGGCCAGCGCCGACGCCACCGCGTGCTCCTTGATCAGCTCGTGCGCCGTCTCGCGGCCCACCCCGGCCCGCACCGCCGCCATCAGCATCTTCGTCGTGGCCAGGAACGGCAGGTAGCGGTCCAGTTCGGCGGCGATCACCGCGGGGAACGCCCCGAACTCGTCCAGGACCGTCAGCATGGTCTCCACCAGCCCGTCGAAGGCGAAGAACGCGTCCGGCAACGCCACCCGGCGCACCACCGAGCACGACACGTCGCCCTCGTTCCACTGGTCGCCGGCCAGCTCCCCCACCATCGAGGCGTAGCCGCGCAGCACCACGGCCAGGCCGTTGACCCGCTCGCAGGAGCGGGTGTTCATCTTGTGCGGCATCGCCGAGGAGCCCACCTGGCCCTCCTTGAAGCCCTCGGTCACCAGCTCGTGCCCGGCCATCAGCCGGATCGTCTTGGCCAGCGACGACGGGGACGCGGCGAGCTGCACCAGCGCCGAGACGACCTCGTAGTCGAGGGAACGCGGGTAGACCTGGCCGACGCTGGTCAGCCGCTGCTCGAAGCCGAGGTGGGCCGCGACGCGTCCCTCCAGCTCGGCCAGCCTGGACTCGTCGCCGCCGAGCAGGTCGAGCATGTCCTGGGCGGTGCCGACCGGGCCCTTGACGCCGCGCAGCGGGTAGCGGGCGATGAGCTCCTCCAGCCGGCGGTAGGCGACCAGCAGTTCGTCGGCGGCCGAGGCGAACCGCTTGCCCAGCGTGGTGGCCTGCGCGGCCACGTTGTGGGAACGGCCGGCGACCACGCTCTCGCGGTGCTCCTCGGCCAGCGCCGCCAGCCGGGCCAGCAACGCCACCACCCGGTCGCGGACGAGCAGCAGGCTGTCGCGGATCTGGAGCTGCTCGACGTTCTCGGTCAGGTCGCGCGAGGTCATGCCCTTGTGGACCTGCTCGTGGCCGGCCAGCGCGTTGAACTCCTCGATGCGGGCCTTCACGTCGTGGCGCGTGACCCGCTCGCGCGCCGCGATGGAGTCCAGGTCGACCTGCTCGACCACCTTCTCGTAGTCGGCCGCCGCCTCCTCCGGGACGGCCACGCCCAGCTCGGCCTGGGCGCGCAGCACCGCCAGCCACAGCCGCCGCTCGGCGACGACCTTGTACTCGGGCGACCACAACCGGGCCAGCTCCGGAGAGGCATAGCGGGCGGCCAGAACATCGGGGATACGCGGCTTCGACGTCACGTCGGACAAGTCTATGCACTGCCTGCCCGGTCACCGGCTCCACCCACCCGCCGGCCCTGTGAGAAGATCCCTCCCAGTTCGTACGGGTATGGAAGCACAGGTCGTGGAGGGGACGATGTTCGCGACATCGCTGGGTGAGGACGGCGCGGAGCTGCGCCCGCTGGAGCCTTGGCGCGCCGAGGAGTTCCTCGCCCACATCGAGCGGGGCCGGGAGTTCATCGGACGGTACGTGGCGCTGCCGGACTTCGTCACGGACCTGGACTCCAGCCGCGCGTACCTGCGCTCGTACGCGGAGAAGGCCATGAACGACACGGGCCGCATCTACGGCATCTGGACCGACGGCAAGCTGGTCGGCGGAGTGCTCTTCCGCACGATGGACCTCCAGCAGGGCACCGCCGAGGCGGGCTGCTGGCTGGAGCCGTCGGCCGCGGGCAAGGGCCTGGTGACCAGGGCCGCGCGCGCGATCATCGACTGGGCCTTCGAGGAGCGCGGCCTGCACCGCGTGGAGTGGCAGGTCTCGGCGGCCAACGAGCCCAGCATCGCGGTGGCCCGAAGGCTCGGGATGACCAAGGACGGCGTGCTGCGCAGCAGCTACCTGTATCGGGGGCGGCGGCACGACATGGAGGTCTGGTCGGTACTGGCACCGGAGTGGTCGGCCGCTCGGTAGAGCAACGCCCTTTACAATGTAGATTTCGAATATGGCGGGGACACCGCGCAGCACCGTCCATCAGCGAGAGCCGCGCGCCAGGACAGTCCTCGGAATGCGGAAGAACGGAAACCTACGTCAATGCCCTTTGCCGCAGCTCACAAAAGACCGGATGGCGGTTTCCGGCCACCCGCGTCTGCTGCAGCTGCCGGATGGGGCCTTGGGATGTGAGTCACAGATCCGCTTCCTCTCGTGCATTTCTGAAGCCGCTCCAGAAGACACCAGAGACCTGCATGACAGCGCCGCTCGTCCCGCTGCGTCGTCAGCGTGTGGACCAGAGCGGGCTCGAAGTGCGGCCGGTGGCCGCCGACAGCATCCGTTCGGCCAGCACCTCCGGCAGCCCGTCGAGGAAGACCACGAACGACGAGATCAGCGCGTCGCGCGCGGCCGGGTCCCCGACCGTGCCGGCGGCGGCCGCCACCACGGCGTGGTTCCGTGCGCGGTTCGCGACACCGCTTGCAGGCAGGCTTCGACACCAGCCCTGACGGGCGCCGGAGTGTGTTGCCGAGTTCTGGCACCACCCCCATGGTTGCAGGAGGACTGTCGAGCTCGCCGTGGTCGTGGGGGGCAGACCAAGTACGGGAGAAAGGGACAGTGGGGCTGCTGAACGGCTAGTCAGAGGGGGTGTTCCTCGGATGATGTGGCCCTCTGCTTGGGCTTGATTGCGGTTTGGTGAACAAGGCATCTGCTGGAGTTGGTCGTCGCTACGGTTTCGGCGTCTGGACGCCGGGATCGAGGCGAGGGACGGCCTTGGATGACGTGGATCGAGCGGACCGCCTATCCGCAGTTCAAGCGGCTGACGTCGGCGCGGGTGCTGCATGTGTTCGTCACGCCGTCGCCGGAAGAGGTGGATTGGGCTGAAAAACGGACCGGCAGCCCGGAGTCGTGCTTCGCGCTGGTGCTGGCGTTGAAGTGCTTCCAGAAGATGGCGCGCTTCCCGTCCCCGGACGAGATCCCCGAGGTGGTGATCGACCACGTTCGGCGCTGCCTGGAGTTGGCCGACGATGTCTGGCCGGACCATGGCTCCTCCGGCAGCGCAAAGGCGCATCGCAAGCTGGTGCGCCAGCGTCAGGGCGTGAAGTACGACGCGGGCCGGGCCCGGGCGATTGCCGCAGTGGCGATCCGGAAGGCGGCCCAAGCCAAGAACAACCCGGCAGACCTGATCAACGTCGCGATCGAGGAATTACTCCGGCTCCGACTGGAACTACTCGGATACACGACGCTGGAGGACCTGGCCACCAGCATTCGGGCCGAGGTGAACACCACCATCTTCGCCACGATCCTGCAGGTGTTCGACGACCTCGACACCGCGCTGCACAAACTCGCTGACGATGACCGCATCCCTCCGAGAGTGTGGACCGATGCCAGGATCGCGCTCATGCGGTCGCCCGTGGTGTGGCGCGATATTTAGCCTGTCGGCGAGTTTCCGCGCTGCGGCTTCGCTAACGCCTCACCTGGCTCATACACGCTTGACCGTTTTGTCGGGTTATGGCCGGCTTCCCTCGAAGGCGAACTCGCCCCGCGTGGCATCAACCTGCACATCCTGAGCGGCATCTGCGCTGGCATCGACTACCCCGCCTGGCAGAGCATCGCCGACAAGATGCTGTTCCTGGTCGCCGCGATGGCCGCAGAGATGGAACGCGACCTCATCTCCGAGCGCACCAATGAGGGCCTGGACGCCGCCCGCGCCGCCGGCCGGGTCGGCGGCCGCCCGGTGATGGTGACCGAGGACGGGATCTGAGGAACATCGGAACCGGATCGTGCGCTAAGCCATGTCCACGCAGGCCCTCCCCGGGTACGGCCGGAGTACGCCAGAAACACACCGCGTAGCGCAGGCGATCTCGCCTGGCGTCAGCGCTTGCGTCGTCGGGCCGCGGGGGCGTGCTCGGCGGTGATACGAGCGGAGGTTTCCTCGCCGAGGCGGACCGCCGGCTGCCGCCCCTGCCGTTCTGCCGTCATGACGGCAACCTGTACGATCTCGGTATGGCCGTTGGCAGCTTGTTTCTCTGATGCGCTCCTGTGGGAGCGACTGACCACCCGGTAAAGGTCCGAGTGACCACACCGGTGTTGGCGCTGTCCGGCCCGTCAAGGGTTTCCGGACTTGCGGTCTACTCCCGCGTCGATGCCCCTATCCCATGCATCGTGTCATCCGAGAGACGAGCGATTCATCATGCCTTCAAACCCCACTGGTCGAAACGCGGTTACCGACTGGTTCGCCCGCCATGCCGTGCCCCTCACCACGCTGGACCCTGACGCCCCGCTGGACGACCTGGAGCCGTTGCGCGGCATCATCGGCGACGCCCGAGTCGTCGCAGTCGGCGAGAACGCCCACTTCATTCACGAATTTTCCCTCGCCCGGCAGCGCATCCTGCGCTTCCTTGCCGAACGCTGCGGATTCACGCTCTTCGCCCACGAATCCGGCTTCAGCGAAGGCTTGGCCCTGGACCCGTGGGTCCAGGGCGCCGGCGACGAAACAGACCTCACCCAGATCAACGAGGCCGCCGACTCCTGGGGCCACGGCGATCTGCTGCGCTACATACGCCGGCACAACACCACGTCGGGCCGTCCGGTGCGCTTCGCCGGTATCGATGTCCCCCAGGCCGGCGGATCGCTGCTGCCCGCGCTGATCCCGGTGGCCGCTTACCTACGCGACATCGACCCTGACATCCTGCCCGTGGCGGAGTCCGCGATCGCCATGGCCGAGCGAATCGCCGGCGGATCCGTGGCTTCGGCCGCTCCCGACTGGGCAAAGCTCGGCACCGCCGAGCAGGACGCGCTGACCGCCGCGTTGACGCGCCTGAAGCTACGCTTCCAAGCGCTGGAACCGCTCTATACCTCCCGCAGCGATCGAGACCACTACGACGCGGCATTCTGGCGGCTAGAGGCCGCACTCCACACCGACGACACCTTGCGCGGCATGGCCGCCCTGTTCGACGGATCGGCTCTGCCCGCCGACCTGTCGGTGCGAGACCGGTACATGGCCGAATCGGTGCAGTGGCACCTGTCTCGCTCCGCCCCAGGGACCCGCATGGTGCTGGCGGCGCACAACAACCACATCCAGAAACACCCCGTGGCCTACGACGG
Organism: Nonomuraea sp. NPDC050691; assembly: GCF_040654455.1. Lineage (NCBI taxonomy): Bacteria > Bacillati > Actinomycetota > Actinomycetes > Streptosporangiales > Streptosporangiaceae > Nonomuraea > Nonomuraea sp. NPDC050691. Next base: position 43,027 of record NZ_JBFAIA010000003.1, on the reverse strand, counting down.
CCACCTCACTACCCTGCCGATGGGTCAGCACCTAGATCGCGCGCTTGGTGAGGACTATGTCGCGCTGGCGCTCACCAGCACCGCTGATCACACCGTCGAGATGTACCCCGATGCCGACGCCCCCCTCGGCTTCACCATCGCCGACACCGCCCTCGCACCGCCGGAGCCGGACAGCGTCGAGGCCGCCGCTCTGGATGCCGGAGTCGGCCTGGCACTGGTGGACCTGCGCCACGCCCGCCACTCCGACCGGCTCCTCAGCCTCACCAGCATCCGCACGCAGAGCAGCACCATGACCATGCCCGTCGCCGACGCCTTCGATAGCGTCCTGATCAGCCCCACCGCCACGATGCAAGCAGGCATCGGCGTCTGACTCGTCACGCCCGAGCGCCCCGCCATCGAACATGGCGGGGCGTGTGTGGATCGCCGGACACCGGGGGCAGACCAAGTAAGCCGGAAAGGGCTAATAGAGCTGGTCAGGCGGTGGGGCGGAAGCCGAGGTTTCGGCTGTGGATAGCCGTGCCAGACGTGGGGCCGGATTGGTTACCGCAGTGGCGTGGCTGCGCTGACCTGGCCCAAACGCCATCTCCCCCCGACGATCGCCGGCACCGCGCAGCCACCAGGCGACCGTCGCCGACTACACCCACGCGGCCCGCATCGCCGGCCGCTGACCCGCCCGGGAGGTGTCACGCCCCCTTCCGGGGCGGTGTCGCGGCGGGTGTCACGCCGCCTTGTTTGTGGCGGTATGTCCAGTGTCACGCGGGGGTGTCACGGCGCCTGTCGCGAGGCTCTGATTGGTAACTCTCTGCCTGTCACGCCCTCCGTGACACCCCCACCCCTGTCACGCGTACGCGCCGCTCTCCGATCGCGCGCACAACCGCCCTCGGGAAGACGATCTTGAGCGGTGGGATTACGTCGCCCGCCGGCGCCCGCCGCGGTGCTCGACGGAAGTGCCTGGCTCGCCGTTACGGGTGCGGAGGTCCTGTAGGCACCGCAGGCGACTTACTTGACGGGCGTGTGGTCGTCTGAGTACTCCCACCGCTCCTCGACGGTGTTCCATTGGGTACGCCTGGTGCGGTCAGAGGCGTAGATGGTGACGGTCAGGTGCCCGTCGTTGTCGTGCAGGCCGTTGTCGTCGTCATTCATCGCCAGCCACAGGGTGCGCCCGTCGGCACTACCGCTCCGTTCGAGGTCAGCGTGCGTGCCGACCACGAACGGCTGCCCGTCCTGGCCCCAGCGCCCGATCAGCTGCCCCACCTGGCCCCCTCCCCGTGGTAGGGGTACTCGGCGCGGCCCTGCGTGCTGGCGTCGAAGAAGCGGGTGTTGTTCGGCTTGCGGGCATCGGCGTTGCGAGTGGCGAAGTCCCGCGCGGCGGTGTTGAAGCACCACGTGCCCTCCGCCTTCAGGATCCACCCGGTGTTCTCCTCGTGCGCCGGCAGCGCGAACCCGGTGTCCTGCCAGCCCTTGTTGGCGTAGATGTCGATGACGCGTCCGCCCATGAGAGGTCCTTCCTGTGGCGTGGTTCCTGATCGGGACCATGACCGGCAATAACTCAGCGCAAACAGTCGATTGCTCTATGGAATGCCAGGGGGTCGCCCTCGCTTCCGGAGCGCCGCCACCGGTCCAGCTCGTGCATGCACCGTGCACGGCTCGCGCGCCTGCACCGAGGGACCGTGCACGGGGTGCACGTGCACGGTCCGGGAGTTTCGGGAGTCAACGCGCGCGTGCGCGAGGCTGGGCAGCTCGGTGCCGGGTTCGCTCGACTCGCGCCCGCGCGCGAGGGGCTCCCGAAACTCCCGCGACCCGCCTCGCACGCGCGTGTGTAGGCCTGTCCGCGACGTCCACGAAGCGACCGGCCCGGGCCAGGCGGCCGCGCCGGTGCCGGCGGCGTAGGTGGCCAGCAGGGACAGCCGTCCGAGGTTGTTGACCGAGCGGGGATAGCAGCGGGCGGTTTCGTGGATGAGAGCGATGGCGTCGTCGCCCGGTACTCCTGGCACTGGAGTCTGAAGGCGCTGACGGCACGGGCAGTGGACGATCAGCAAGGCGGGATGAAAATGCGGATCAAGACCTGCTTGCCCTGTGGTGTGATGAATTGTCGCTCGCGCCGGTGAGGCGTTCACTGGAGAGTGGGCGCCACGAAGGGACTGAGCCCCGTCCTGAGGTGACGATGGATTCCGGTGATCATGCACAGTGAGCTGGAGCCGGCGGGGCAACCCGGTCGCCGGTCTCTTGTCATCCGGATCAACTGACCAGCGGCCTAGGGTTCGCCGTCGAACGCGGGCTTTGCGTTCGACGATGCGGACGAGGCTGTGAGCACCGTGTATGCCTTGCAAGGTGATGACGGTGCCCGCATGACTGAGGGGGGTGCGATCCCGATGGGCGATCCCGCAGCGGTTGCATGGCCCCACCGCGAGGAACGAGGGGTGGAGCCGCCCGTGGGCAGAGCCGGTGCGGTGTTCACCCGCACGCCAGGCGTAAGAGGCGCGCGAGTCCGAGGGGCCTGAGATGAATGGCGCCGGCAGCCGCGCAGACCACGCAGAAGGTGAACAGACGCAGACTCTGCTCATCCTCGGGGCACACGGTGACCTGACGGCAAGGCTGCTTCTTCCGGGACTGGGAGGTCTGGTCGCCGCGTCTTCGCTGGCTGACCTGCTACTTGTCGGCAGCGACCGAGGCGAAGGGACCGACGAGGAGTGGCGGGCGGTCGTCGCGGACGCGTTCGCGACGGGCGGAGCGACGGGTCCGGCCGTCGACACCGTGGTGCGCAACGCCCGCTACGTGGCCGCGGACGCCACCGACGACAGCGATCTGCGCCGCCTGCTGGCGTGCCGCCGCGCTCGCCTCACCGTGTACTTCGCGCTGCCGCCGGCGGTCACGGTCGCCGCCTGCCGGGCGCTGGCCCGCATCGGCGTGCCGGAAGGTACGCGCCTGGTCCTGGAGAAACCCTTCGGCACCGACGCGTCCAGCGCCGCCGCGCTGAACGAACTGCTGCGCGCTCTGGTGCCGGAGGACCACGTCCACCGCGTCGACCACTTCCTGGGCATGTCCACGGTGCTCAACATCCTGGGCGTCCGGTTCGCCAACAGGGTGATCGAACCGCTGCTCACCGCGGAGCACGTCGACGCGGTCGACATCGTGTTCGACGAGACGCTGGGACTCGAAGGCCGCGCCGGCTTCTACGACGCGACGGGCGCCCTGCGCGACATGATCCAGAGCCATCTGCTCCAGGTGCTGGCGCTCACGGCGATGCTCCCGCCGAGCACGCTGGAACCGCTCGACGTGCGGGACGCCAAGGCGCAGGTCCTGCGAGCCACCCGAGTCTGGGACGACCGTCCCGAGCGGTTCAGCCGTCGCGCCCGCTACAGCGCCGGCGAGATCGACGGCCGTCGGCTCCCGGCGTACGTCGACGAGGAAGGCATCGACCCCGCGCGTGAGACGGAGACGCTGGCCGAGGTCGTCTTCGCCGTCGACACCTGGCGGTGGGCCGGAGTGCCGTTCCGCGTCCGCTCGGGCAAGGCGATCGGCTCGCCCCGGCAGGAAGTCGCCTTCACGTTCAAGCACCCCCAGCGTGTGCCTCCCGGCCTCGCCGGTGCGGCCATCGACAACCGGTTGCGCATCGGTCTCGGTCCCCGCTGCCTGCAGTTGGAGCTCAACATCAACGGACCCGGCGACCCGTTCACCGTCTCCCCCGTGACGCTCGATGCCAGCTTCGGTCCCGGTGAGCTCCTGGAGTACGGCGAGGTGCTGCGGGGCGTCCTGGACGACGACAAGCCGCTGTCGGTGCGCGACGACATGTCGGTTGAGTCATGGCGCATCGTCGAGCCGGTTCTGCAGGCGTGGCGCGATGGTCGCGTCCCGCTCGACGACTACCGGGCCGGCACTGCCGGCCCGGCGACATGGGAGGAGTGGGCGACGTGAGCGAAGCGTTGAACGTGCGCCCCACGGCCGAAAGCCAATTCGTCGAGCTCACGCCGCGGGGGCTGCGAACCGTCCGCGGATGGGCGGTGGCCATCACCATCGGCAGCTTCCTGTTCGGCTTCGACACCGGGATCATCTCCGGTGCGCTGCTGTTCATCCGTGAAGAGTTCAACCTGAGCTCCTTCGAGCAGAGCTCGGTGGTGAGTGTCCTGTTGCTCGGCGCGGTCGTCGGCGCGCTCAGCTGCGGGCGCATCGCGGACCGCTACGGGCGACGACCGCTCCTGGCCGGCCTCGGCGTCGTGTTCTTCGTCGGGATCGCGGCCGCCGCCGTCGCCAACGGTTACTGGATGCTGATGCTCGGCCGGTTCGTCATGGGCCTCGCCGTCGGCGGCGTGTCAGCCACGGTGCCCACCTACCTGGGCGAGATGGCACCGGCCCAGATCCGGGGGCGCGTCCTCACCCTCAACCAGCTGCTCATCAGCGTCGGGCTGCTCGTCTCCTACCTCGTGAACTGGGCCTTCGCCGAGGCCGGGCTATGGCGTGCGATGTTCTGGGTCGGCGCCGTCCCCGCGGTACTCCTCGTCCTGGCGGCTCTCCGGTTGCCCGAATCCCCGACGTGGTTGATCGTCCACAGCAGAACAGCCGAAGCCCGCAGGATCCTCGACACGGTCACCGAGCCGGGCGGCGCGGACAAGGTCATCTCCCGTGTCAGCGGCACCGGCGGCGACGCCGAGCCACGCCGTAGCGGGACCGGAAGCGACTCCGGCGGCATGCGGGCGCTGCTGGCCAGAAGGGTCCGCCCGGCGTTCCTGGTCGGCGTGATCCTCGCAGCGCTTCAGCAATTCGTCGGGATCAACACCATCCTCTACTACGCGCCGACGATCATGGCAGGCGTCGGACTGTCCGCCTCGAACGCGATCTACTACTCGGTCTTCATCGGCGTCATCAACGTCGCCGTCACCGTGGTCTCCGTCAACCTCGTCGACCGGCTCGGCCGCCGCCCCTTGCTGCTCGCCTCCCTCGCCGGGATGGGGATCTCCATCGGGATGCTGGGTGTGGCGTTCGCCGCGAACCTCAGCCCGGTGATCATCCTCATCTTCATGCTGCTGTACATCGTGTCGTTCGGGATCGGCATGGGCCCGGTCTTCTGGGTCCTGCTCGGCGAACTCTTCCCTCCCGCCCTGCGCGCCACGGGGTCCAGTGCGGGCGCGACCATCAACTGGCTGTCCAACTTCCTGGTGAGCCTGGTGTTCCTGCCCCTCATCGCGGCTATCGGGCAGGCGTCGACATTCTGGACCTTCGCTGTGATCTGCGCTCTGGGCATGGCATTCGTCGCCAAGTGGGTCCCCGAGACGCGGGGCCGTCACGCCGACGAGGTAGGCCGCGACCTGCACCGGCGGTGGAAGGTGCCGACGACGTGACGATGCCCCGAAATGTTCGGTGTCTGGACGCAGCGAAGGTGACAGTGAGTCCTGCCCCTGGCCTGAGCACTGTCAGTTCGACAGATATCGAAGTGCCAGCGTTTGCGTCATCGAAGTTGACAGTATGGAGCCGAAGATCAACTGTGTGAACGTGCTCGCCGTAGGAATGCCGTGACTGAGCGCTTCAGTTGGCCAGGGCGCGTATTGGGTTGTGATCAAGTGGTGGTCCGGGTGAGGTCCTTGACCCAGATCACCGAAGCGCGCAGCTGGAGGCCGGCGAGGTAGCTGCCGGGAATCTTGTCGTATCGGGTGGCCACGCCCCGCCAGGCCTTGAGCTTGTTGATCAGGCGCTCGACGGTGTTCCTCTCCTTGTAGAGGTCGACGTCGTGGCTGACCGGCCGACCACCCGCTGAGCCCTTGTTCTTCCGGTTGGCGGCCTGGTCTGTCTTCTCCGGGATCACTGCCTTGATACCGCGCCTGCGCAGATGGGCCCGGTTGCCGCACGAGGAGTAGGCCTTGTCCCCGGCGACCGCGTCCGGCCGGGTGCGAGGGCGGCCGACGGGGGCGCGAACCCGTATCTTGCTCAACACGGGGATGAACTGCGGGCTGTCGGCGGCCTGGCCCGCGGTCAGCACGAACGCCAGCGGGCGGCACCTGCGGCCGGCGGCCAGGTGGACTTTGCTGCTCTGCCCGCCCCTGGAACGTCCCAGCAGGGCGGCCTTCAGCCGGAGCTTTCGCCGGCGCCGGACGCGTCGTCGCTCCTCCCGCGCGGGATCGATCTGGGCGTTCTGTCCGTCTTGTTCTTCGACACTGCCCCTTTTGACCTTGCCTTCTCCGCCTCGGCGGCTGCCTTCTCCAGCGCGCCGAGGACGTCCTGGCCCAGGTGCATCCCGGCCGCGTCGTGGTGAGCACGCGCGGTGGTGGAATCGATGCTGACCAGCGACAGGTCCACCTCATCCCGCTTGGCCGCTTCCGCGATCAGGCCCTCCAGCAGGGCCTCGAAGTCGCCGGCGTCACGCCATTGCCGGAAGCGGTTGTGGACGGTCGACCAGGCACCGAACTTCTCCGGCATCTCCCGCCACTGCCTGCCGGTCCTGAACCGCCAGATCACACCCTCGAACTGCTGCCGTAACCGCTCGGGATACGGGCCGTACTCGCCGATCGGCAGATACGGTCCGATGAACTCCCACTCCGCGTCCGTCAGTTGCACTTGCGTCACGCAACAAGGCCTACCGGTTCAGGCCTCACCATGAGGGCGAATCGACAGATTGATCACGACCCAATACGCGCCCTAGGCGCTGCCATACCTGGCGCCTACTGAGCTGCCCATGGCCGGCGCCCTCGCCCCGCTGGGCGCCCCGTTGATCCTGGGGCTCGGCGGCGGAGGAAACTACAGCGTGCTGTTCTTGCCGGGCGCGGTCCTTACGCTCGGCACCATCGTGACCGCCGCGAAGATCCGCAGCGTGCGCTGACGTTCAGCCGACCATCACCCACGCCGAAGGGCCGGTGTCGCTTCCTTGAGCGGCACCGGCCCTTCTTTTCCTCAGACAGTGCGGGCGGGTCTCGGGCGCGGCGAGCGTCGCATCATTTGCCGGTGTTCTCGGCGAAGCCGCCGCGCCGTTCTGGGGAGTCGAGGCTCAGGCAGTCCGGGTATTTGATTAGTGCGGCGACGTGGGTGGGCCTCGACGTCGAACCGACGTCCTGGCCGGAGGCCCGGTTCCGATGACGTACCGGTTGCGATGTCCCAGCGTGGGTCCGGCCCGGATCCCGCATCAGAGCCCGCGGCTCCTCGATCCAAACGTGTTTGTCCACGGGGATTGCCTCAGCCGCGATCGGTATGTGCGCCGTGGAAGGGATCAGGTTGACAACGAGGTCCACCTCCGCGTCGGCGATCGCCTGCGCACGCCGTACTCAGCAGCAGGCGTCAGGACAGGTGGCTGCCCGACGTGGAGTTGGCCGGGCGGATGGGACTTCATAACCGGCTCCTGAGCCGGGAAAGGCGTGGGGCACCTAAAGTCCACCAGGAAGGTGTCGCGGTCCGCCGGCTCAGATCTTGTTGGCCTTCGCGACAGCCCCGAGCCAGCTCAGGCTGGGCTTGGGACGGCGCTCGAAGGTCTGGTGATCGACGGCGACGAGCCCGAAGGTGGGTTCCCATCGGCCCCATTCGTAGTTGTCGAGAAGGCTCCAGTGCAGATACCCGCGGACGTCGATGCCGTCCTCGATGGCATCTCGGAGGTGGCCGAGAGCGGCTTGGGTGTAAGCGATACGGCGTTCGTCATCGTCGGTGGCGAGGCCGTTCTCGGTGATGAGGATGGGGACGTCGCCCACGACATCGTGGGTGTGGCGTACGGCGATGCCGATGGCGTCAGGCCGGTACGCCCAACCCATCAGCGTGTTGTCGGGATGGTCAGGATGCGGCAGGATCCCGTGCTCGTCGACGAGTTGGCTGGTGTAGGTCTGGACGCCGACGAAGTCGTCATGACGGGCGGGTTCGAGGTACATGTCCTCCCAGATCCACTGCACCTCGGCCAGCTTGGCTTCACCGCCCGGGGCCGCCTGGAACGCTTGATTGCCGATCGTCCAACCGACCTTGGCCGCCACCAGGTCACGGATCAGCGGCGCGACCGTCTTATGAGCGCTGACCAGGGCGGCGCCGATCTCCTCGTCGGGCAGCATGCCTGGGGGGAACTCCTGGCCCGCGCCGATTCGCCGGGCGCCGTGCATGAGCGCCACGACGTTGGGCTCGTTGAAGGTGCAGACCCACTCCACACCGTCGAGAATTGAGCAGACTTGCTCGGCATACCGCGCGAACAGATCGGTGGCGTCGGCTGCGAGCCATCCTCCTGCTTCGCCGAACCAGACCGGCTGAGTGAAGTGATGCAGCGTGACGATCGGTGTCAGGCCCAAACTGCGAGCGGTGTCGATCATCTGCCGATAGTGGGCGAGAAGCGCTCGGGAGAAATGTCCGCGCGCAGGTTCGATCCGGGCCCACTCGATGCTGAACCTGTAGGCGTTGAACCCGGCCTGCGCGAGCAGGCGCATGTCTTCCTCGAAGCGGTGGTAGCTGTCGAGCGCGTCGCCGCTGGGTTGCATGCCGGGCCGGGAGTGTTCGAGCTGCCACCAGTCGCTGTTGACGTTGTTTCCCTCGATCTGGTGGGCTGCGGTCGAGGCGCCCCATAGGAAGTCGGCTGGGAACTGGCGCGGCATATGCATAGGTGTCTCATTCATTGTCGGCAGAGTTCTTGGAACTTCTGATCTGGTTAACCTTTGATTCCGGACGCGATGGCGCTCCGGACGAAATAACGCTGCGCGAACAGGAAGATCAGCATCACGGGGATGACGTAGAGGGCAGCGGCGGCCGCCTGCACCGTCGGCAGGGGGTTGCCGCGAGGGTCCTGGTACCACGCCGTGATGGCCACGGAGAGTGTCGTGTGGTCGATGTCCAGCAGCAGAGCCGGCGCGATGTAGTCACCCCAACTCCAGGTGAAGGAGAGCAGGAACGCCGTGATCAGCACGGGCCGGGACAGAGGCAGGAAGATCCTGAAGAAGATCCGCCCCCAGCCGCAGCCGTCGATGATCGCCGCGTCCTCCAGTTCGCGCGGGATCGCCGCGAAGAACTGCCTGAACAGGAACACCAGGAAGGGCGAGGCGGCCAGACCCCACAGAACCCACGGCCAGTAGGTGTTGACGAGCCCGAGCCGCGAGAACAGCACGTATGTCGGCAGGAGCGTCAGGACCTGCGGCAGCATCATCGTGGACAGCAGCACGAGGAACATGGCGCGCTTGCCGGGAGCCCGCAGGCGCGCGAATCCGAACCCGACCACCGCGCTGGACACGGTGATGAGAACCGCGTAGATGGTGGCCAGGAACAACGAGTTCATCGCGTAGGCGGGGAAGTTGATGTCCGTGAGGGCGTGCCCGAAATTGCTCCACTCCGCCTGCTCGGGCAGGACCTTGGCGGGCACCGCCACCCACTCCTCGCGGGTTTTGAGTGCGGCCAGCAGCAGCCACAAGATCGGACCGACGAAGATCACGGCCAGGGCCAGGAGGAGGACGTACACGCCGCCCGCGCTCCGGCGTTTGCGCCGCGGCCGTGCTCGGGACGGGTGGGATCGGCCGGTGTGCACGGGGTGGCTGCTAACGGTCTGCATCGCTGTTGACCTCGTAATGGACCCACCAGCGGCTCGACCGCTGTACCAGCAGGGTGAAGGTGAGAATGATGACGAAGAAGACCCACAACATCGCCGAGCCGTAGCCGAAGCGGTTGTTGAGGAAGAACTCCTCCCACACCTGCACCATGTACAGGTGCGTGCTCTCCGGCACCTGACCGACTATCGAGATGCTGTTGGTCTCGGCCAGCAGCAACGGTTGGACGACGATCTGGAGGGTCGCGATGATGCCGGTGACCACCTGGAAGTACAGCACCGGAGAGATCATGGGTACCGTCACGTGGCGGAACGCCTTCCAGCGCCCAGCGCCGTCTACCCGGGCCGCATCCTCGAGTTCCCTGGGGACGCCCTGGAGAGCGGCGAGCATGATGACCATGCCACCGCCGAGGCCCCACAGGGTCAGGACGATGAGCGCGTAGAAGGCCATCGGGTCGACCAGCCAGGTGATCGCGTCCACTCCGACAACTTCGAGGATGGCGTTGAGGACACCCGCGTCCCTGTTCAGGACCAGTTTCCACATGATGGCCGTCGCCACGACCGGCACAACCGACGGCAGGTAGAAGACGGTGCGCCAGAGCCCCACCGCCTTCAGCCTGCGGTTGAGCAGCACCGCCAGACCGAGCGACCCTGCGACGCTGAGCGGCACCACGATCGCGGTGTACCCGATAGTCCTGAGCAGAGCAGCCCAGGCGTATTCATCGCCGAGCAACTCGACGTAGTTGCGGAAGCCGACCCAGCGCCAACGCGGCGAGCTGCCGTCGAAGTTGGTCAGGCTCGTGGCGAACGCGTAAACCAGGGGTGCGGCGGTCAGGAGGAGAAAGCCCACTACCCACGGCCCCACGAACAGATAGAAGGTCCGCCTCGGATAGCGGGACCAGTTACGTTGTGCCATACCGGTCTCAGCCGATCCGCTCTTTGCCCTGCTTCAGCAACTTGTTGATTTCGACGGTGGCCGCCGCGCAGGCCGCGTCGACGGTCTGCTGCTTCTTGATCGCCCGCTGCAGTTGCTTGTCCAGCGCGACGTGGCACGCGTCGGTGGAGACGTAAGGCGATTCCGGCAGCGGGACCGCGTACTGCAGTTCGTTCTGGGCGACGGTGTAGGCCTGCTTCTGGTAGGGCAGGTCCTGCGGCAGCTTCGAGGCCAGGGACTTCAGGCCTGGAATACCCCACCCGCTCTTGGCTCGTTCCTCGGCGGGCGGGCCGGCCATGAAGTACTCCATCAGCTTCCAGGCCTCGTCCTTGTGCTTGGCCTCCGCCGGAATCCACGCACCCTGGCCGGAGTAGCTGGGGCTGACCCGCTTGTCGCCCATGATCGGGGCGGGCGCCATCCGGATGCTGCCGTTCAGCTCCTTGTTGTCGACGAAGTTGCCGCCGAACCAGTAGCCGTCCTGCGTGATCGCCATCCGCTTGGCGCTGAAGGTGGACATGTCGGAGCCGTCCGGCAGCGGGTTCAGCGAGGTCGGGCCGACCCCCGCCTGGCCGAAATCGACATACCACTGGAAGGCGCGGCGTGCGGCGGGCGTGTTGAAGTCGATCTCGGTCAGGTCCTCGTTGAACAGCTGGGCACCTTGCTGGAGGATCATCGTCGCGATGGGACCGATCAGGCTCCACGCCCATTCGAGCCCGAGGCCGAACACGAGGGTCTTGCCGCCGTCCTTGACCGTCAACCGCTTGGCGATAGCGAGCAGTTCATCGTAGGTCGTCGGCTCGGAATCGCTCAGGTAAGGCACCTTCGCCTTATCGAACAGGGCGGTGTTGTACCAGAGGGTGGCGTCCTGGCTCCAGTCCTTGACGATGCCGTAGTACCCGCCCTGGCCGATCTTGTGGCCGTCCCAGCGGAAGCTCTCGTTGACGGGCTGCAGGTCCTCCTTCTTCAGCACCTGGCTCTTGTCCAGGTACGGGGTCAGGTCGGTCGCGAGGCCGCGGGCGTTGGTGTTGGCGCTGCCGACGGCAGCACCGACCGTGATGTCCGGTGGGTTGCCGGAGGCGAGCATCGCGTTGAGCCGAGCGAGGTCGTGCTCCAAGAACTGGATCTTGATGCCGGGATTCTTCGCCTCGAAGTCGGCGATCAGTTCCTTGGAGAGGTCCTGGGCGCCGAACATCGCGGTGATGGTCACCGCGCCCGTGCCCTCCGCACGCCCGCCGCTGGGCGACTTGCTGGACGGGCCTGCGTTGCATCCGCTGAGCAGGGGCACACCCGCGATTGCTGCTGCACCTGCGAGCAGCCGGCGCCTGCTGATCGGTTCAGATCTGGTCATGTCGACCTCCTGGCCACGGTGTGATCCGGACCCTTCCGCGGAGCCCGGGGGGCGGATTGAGGTGACAGTACAACCAAACCCGAACACATGCTACATTTTCGTTCGGGTTAGTTTCCCTCGAGATCAACTCGGCGTAACCAAGCGCCCACCACCACGGAGAACCCGATGACAAGCCCACCGCATCAGGACGCAACGGCAGCCGCGCTATGGTCTCTTCTGTGACCCCGGCGAAACCCGCCCGAGCTCGAGGGCCGTATGCCAAGTCGGCGCAACGCTGGCAGGAGATCCTCGAAGCAGCCACAACCGTGTTCGCGACTCACGGATATCGCGGCGGCTCGTTGCGTGACATCTCACGGCAGCTCAACCTGAGCCTGACCAGCATCGTTCATCACTTCGGGACCAAGTACGAACTCCTCGAAGCGGTGCTGGAACGGGCGGACAAGACCGTGGGGACGGGGTTCGCCCCTTTCAACTTCGAGGCAGATTGCACGGAGCGCGGGGTCGCCCTTGCCACCTTGGATCGCGTACGGTCCAACCTCGAACGACCGGAGCTGCTCAGGCTCCTGGCGATCCTGGCCGCCGAGTCGTCCGCTCCCGAGCATCCCGCCCACGGCTGGTTCGTCAACAGATACCGCACCAAGAGAGCGTCCCTTGCCGAGTCGTTCGCCTTCGACCAGAAGCAGGGCCGCATCGACGCCACGCGTGACCCAGAGTTGCTAAGCGGATTCCTCATCGGTGCATGGGACGGGCTCCAGTTGCAGTGGCTCATCGATTCGTCCACCGACATGGTGCGGGGCATGCGCGCCTTCTTCGAGTCGACGGTTCCCGAGGCGCTGCCACGCGAGTCGTAAAAATAAATGCAGGCATGCGATAGCCTCTTATTTTCGGCATGCCCATTTCACAAGTAAATCTCCTATTGACGGCAATCATAGCTCGTGTTTCGATGTGCGACTAAATCGGGGATTGGTCATGGCTTGTGCCTCTTTTAAAGATCACAGGACCGGAGGAAATTCCAGTGAACCGCCATCAATTAAGCGACGTCAATAGTCGTCGCGGGTTCCGAAAGCTCAGGACGTTCGTAATCGCCGCAGCGCTCACGCTCGTCGCCGCTACGTACATCCCAGCGACGCCGGCCGATGCATCGGTTCTCAGTCTTCGTGAGAAGGCCGCCGAGGCGGGGATTCTCATCGGCTCCGGGGCGGTCAACCCCGCCTATCTCGACGACCCGCAGTTCGCACGAGTGCTCCCGCAGCAGTTCAACAGCCTGTCGCCGGAGAACGAGCTCAAGTGGTCCTTCGTCCAACCGGCGCAAGGTGCCTTCGACTTCTCCAAGCTCGACCGGCTCGTCGACTTCGCGGAAGAACACGACATGGCGGTGAAGGGCCACGGCCTCATCTCCGGCTGCTGCAATCCAGCCTGGCTGGAGCAGATCCGGGACCCGAACCAGCTGCGCGCCGCCATGACCACGCACTTCCAGGCCATCATGACCCGATACGCGGGGAAGATGGACCGGTGGGACGTGGCCACCGAGGTGTTCTCCACATTCGGCGGAACCGGGCTCGCGCAGAACTACTTCTACCAGGTCCTCGGCCCCGACTACTTGGCGCAGGTATTTCAGATCGCGCACACCGCGGACCCCAACGCGAAGCTGTTCATCAACGAATCCCTCGTGGAGTATTATCCGGCGAAGCGCCAGGAGCTTTATGCGCTCGTCTCCGATCTGGTCGCCAGGGGGGTGCCCATTCACGGTGTGGGCCTGGAAACGCACCTGACCCTGTCCCCGCCAGAACCCGGGGTGATCACCGAAATCGCGAATTCGTACAAGGCACTCGGCCTCGACGTCGCCATCACCGAAATGGACGTCCACCTGAACCCCGGCACGAATCACGATGCGGACCAGGCCCAGATCTACTGGAGCGTCGTTTCCGAGGCGCTGGCAGCCGGAATCCGTGACATCAGCTTCTGGGGCTTCACCGACAAATACGCCTACACGTGGCTTCCGGGCGCCAAGCCGCTGATGTTCAATGACAATTACCATCCGAAGCTCGCCTTCTTCGCCACCTGGGCCGCCTTGGCGCTGCACACGTGCGTCTCGTCCCAGGGGGCTTCGGGGCCGGCTGGAGAGATCGCGCAGGCGCTCGTCACCTCCGGCGCCGTCGACACCAGAGACGCTTCCAAGCTGACGAACATGCTGAGGTCCGCCGCGAACGACCTCGGCGCGCGCAACGCCCGAAGCGCCGCCGCCAGGGTCGAGTGGGCCAAGGTTCGTGTAGGACCTGTTCGACAGCGGTAGTCCCTCGCCCGGCGATGGGCAAGGGTGATCTTTTCGCGCAACAACAGAGGTCAGCGCAGTTGACCCCAATGAGCAGCGCCATCGGATTGAAGATGCGATCCGGTGGCGCTGCCACGTCGTCCGTTGTGAGAGCTCAGATTCCGTGACACGTCCGCCAGCTGCGATCAGGATGGCCCCGGGCGACACCTAGAGTGGGCGGCGAAGGTGGACCTCCGGCACCCCCAGCCGGACCAGCATCGCCGTCGCTTTTAAGGCCGCGAACCACTGACCGACACTCACCACCTGGCCCGCGAACAGCGCAGGCTGGCGGCGCATCGCCATCTCGAGCACGAGTTGTTGCTGATCAGCAAGTTCGTTACTCACCGCGCTCATACTGATCAGTGGGATCGGCTGATCGCACACGGCCCCGCTGAGGAGCGCGCCGCATCGCAACGGAGCCGGCATCCGTGAGCGAGACAGGCGGCCTGGCTGGCCGGCCGGGCCCCGTCGCTCGGAAACGCGGCATCTCGGGCAGAGATCCACCAGCAGCATCCGGTGCTCGGGACAAACCGCGGCCCAGCCCAGCTTCCACCAGACCGGCCACGCTCCGCCCGAAGCCGCCAGGCACTTCGGGCATGCTCGGCTGCCGAAGAACTGGACCCACTCACGGCCCTCTGCCAGGCGGACTGAGTCCTTTTCCCCCACGCGGACACCTGCCAGATCCACAGCCGAGCCATCGAACACCTCCAGGTGCATCCCACGTACGACCTCGGCACTCACGCCTGTGGCAGCCCCGATCGCCCTGCAGGTCTCCGACGTCACAACAACGCCGTACGCCAATGAACGGACATCGCTTGACGCAGGTACATCCAGCCCTAACGCCTCGGCGATCATCCACACCGGACATCCGTTGCGTACCGCCATCCGATCAGCCCATGAGGCGAATGATTCACCCGGCTGCGGCTCAACTACCAGTGCCAGACGCCGCCGCCGAGGGAGGCCAACTGTCATTGTGAGCTCTCACTATCAGGTCAACTATCAAGTACCGTGCCGAACTCTCAAGTTGAGGCAACGCCAGACATTCGGTGGGGGGTTTCAGCGGAGGGTGACCGCATGACCGAACTGGATCAGTCTCCGTGGTACGCGTAGACGTGTCGGAAAACTCGGTAAACCCCGGTCCCGCCGGGTTCTTGGTCCTCGCGTGTGCGCGTAGATGCCTCGCGAAACTCCTGGGTCGCCTGGGGCTGCGACCCGGTATGGTGCGGGTGGTCATTCTGCTCTGGCTGCGGTGGCGGCCAGGTCGAGGTGGTCGGGTGGCCCGCCGCGGCGGCACAACGCACACCAGGGCTGGCCAGACTGCGGGTGCACCTGGTCGCCGCCGGGCTCGCCGTGCGGGCAGGGCGGGGCGGTGCGCCGGCTGTCGGCGGCCTGCCCGGCCCGGGCGGCGCTCGGCCTGCTCGCGGACGTAGTTCTGCCAGCCGGCCAGGCTCCCGTGCGGGCCAGCGTGGTGATGTAGCCCAGGAGGGGCACAGACCAAGTAACCCCGAAAGGGGACAGTCTCCTGCTCCAGGTCGCAGCGGGTGTGCGCGCGAGGATTATGGCTCCACTAGCCCCTTCCGGCGTACTTGGTCTGCGGGCCGTCGTGGGGTGTCGCGTTGCGTGGCACGGCCAGCATCGGGGCACCACACAGAGAGCGGGGTCACTTCGTCGGCACCCGGACCTGATCGGCCGGAGGAGCGGCCACGGTCGTATCGCCCCAGTCGGAAAAGGTGATCTCCGTCAGGGTCTTCGCGGTCAGTCGTTGCCGCACTGGCCGCCCCTGGCCATCGAGCCGGAGTTCGTACGTGGCCCGCGCGCCGAACTCCTTGAGCAACTGGTGGCGCAGCCGCGTCTGTGCCGCCTTGTCGCCGGCCCGGACCCTGCCGTACTCGTTCTCGGTGTCCTGCAGGAGCGGCACCGGGTCGTACGCCTCGAGGAACGCACCGAGATCCAAATCGTCGAGTGCCTCCTGCACGTCGACGGCGACCGTGTAATGGTCGAGCCCACCGTCGGATGCCGGGCCGCTCACTCGTCCTCTCGCTGCCAGCAGTGCGTGCACCCGGTGGCTGTTCACCAGCGTCATAGCCTGGCTCGTCATCACGCCGATGCCCCATAGGTTGTACGGCTCGTGCTCTTCGGTGAGCTTGTCCCAGATCTTGCCCGGTGCCACCTCCTCCCCCGGCGTCTGCATGTACGCGGCACCGCCCGTCCGGACGAGCCGCCCGCGCAAGCCCTCGCCCAGATCGGCGGAGACGTCCTTGTCCTGCCCCTTGACGACCACGGTGGCGCTCTGGGTCCCCTTCTTCGCCACCCGCTTGACGTCCGGGTGCGCCTGCAGATACGTCTCGACATATCCAGCGAGCTCGGGAGCGGTCTTCGCTCCAGAGCCGCAACCCGTCACCAGCAGCGCCAACACGGCGATCATCACATATCTCGGCACGCCGGGCATGCTCGCACAGCTGTGTGCAGAGCCCTCTGGGCCGGACGTGCAGATCGAGTGCAGAAAGATCTGCCCATAACCCCCGAAGTCGCGTCCACGCGTGGCCTGCTCTTCGGAGCTCCCCTCAGGAGGTGCGCCACATCGGCTGCGTGACGTGCGGTTCCAGCTCCGCTTCCGGCACAGCCGACCCTGGCGGGCACATCGGCTCAGCGGATGAGCTTACTGTCGCGGTATCAGCCTCGGAGGTGGACGGCACCGGCTGCCCGGCCTCCACCGTCGCGCCGGCACACGAGCCCACGCCCCCGCGGGCCCCTGAGCCGACGCCGTCCAGCCCGGAACCGGACCCCGTCAAGCCCAGAGCGCAACCGTCCCAGACGGTCACCACCGCCCCGACCTCAGCGCCGGAGAGGAACGCGCCCACCGACGACAGCCCGGTGCCTCGGCCCCGCAGTCGGGAGACACCAGCGCGGCTGGGCAGGCGTTCCTCGCCGCGTGGGCGGGCGGGACGCTCGCCCGGGGTCCGCTACGGCCGGCGCCCGGCTGGTGGCGCGAGGGGAGTCGGGCCCGGCGGGCCTGACCGACCCCGATCAGACCTGGCCCCTCCCGGACACAGGAGAGTGCGGCCCCTCCATCCCTCACCCAGGAGCGGTGGGGGCAGGTCTCAGCGCCCCTCGTCAGGTGACATCGAATGTGGCCGTTCTCTGGCGTGAGCACCGGCATCCTTCGGCCCAGCCGCCGCCGCGCCCGGGCTGGGGGTGGACCGGTATGCCCGCCGCCGACGGTGCCTCCAGGTCGCGGCGGGCGGTGGCGACCGATACCTCGAGGTCGGCGGCCGACTCGGCAGCGGTCACCCGGCCGCGGGCGTGCATGATCAGGAGTGCGGCGACGAGGCGGTCAGCGCGCATGTCCCCGCCTTCGCCCGCAAATGTGGTCATTTGGTGAGGCGCTTCAGGAGAGAGGATGGTCATTGCCACCGGCCGAAGAAAGGAACCGGCAATGCTGCGAGGATTCGCCACGATCACCTACTGGGCAGACGACATGGAGTCGGCGACGCGGTGGTACGCCGAACTGCTGGAGGTCGAGCCGTACTTCGTGCGCCCGATCGAGGGGCCACCCGCCTACGTCGAGTTCCGCATCGGCGACAGACAGGACGAACTGGGGCTGCTGGACCGCCGGTACGCGCCGCCAGGCGCGGTGCCCGGGCCCGGCGGCGTCATCATGCACTGGCACGTCGACGACATCGAAGCGACATTCCAGAAGCTCCTGTCGATGGGCGCCAAGGAATACCAGCCGATCACTTCGAGAGGGTCGGAGTCTGCGACGTCCGCGGAGTTCGTGACGGCTTCAGTGGTCGACCCGTTCGGGAACGTGCTGGGCATCATGTACAACCCGCACTACCTGGAGATCTTGGGCCGCTGACGCACTCCGCCGACGCCGGCGCGCGGGAGTCGTGGCTGGCCGAACGCCACCGAACCGCCGGCGGCGCCCGGCGGGATTGATGACCAGCCGCGTTCCCCGGCCCCGCGCCACGGCGACCGGGCCCGCCTCGTGTCGGACGACATCAGAATCAGCAATTCTCCCGCGCGGGCGCACGGTCACGCTTTGGCCGTCGAGTTTCATCAGCATGGTGAAGTTCACCCGAGGCTCATCGACGGGCGGCAGCGTTCCACGTCGCCTTTCATCGCTGTATCGAGTGCGCTCTTCAGACGCGGGCGCTACCGCAGTTGGGCGCGGCGGCGGGTGAGGTAGGCGGTCTCGCCGGTGTTGCCGGCCAGCTCGATGGCCCGGTCGTAGGCGGCGCGTGACTGCTGACTTCGGCCCAGCCGGCGCAGCAGATCGGCGCGGGTGGCGTGGTAGGCGTGATAGCCGGCCAACGCCTCGGCGAGGCGGTCCACGACGGCCAGTGCCACCTCCGGCCCGTCGAGCTCGGCCACGGCGATGGCCCGGTTGAGGGCGATGATCGGCGAGGGGTCGAGGCGGACGAGCTGGTCGTACAGGGCGAGGACCTGCGACCAGTCGGTGTCGCGGATGTCGCGGGCGGAGGTGTGCACCGCGTTGATCGCGGCGAGGATCTGATAGCGACCCGGAGCCACCCCGGCGGCGGCAGCGGCCAGGCGCTCGCGCACCAGCCGATGACCTTCGGCGATCAGTTCCGTGTTCCAGGCGCCGCGGTCCTGCTCGGCCAGGGGGACCAGTTCGCCGCCGGCCGAGACCCGGGCGGGGCGGCGGGCCTCGATGAGCAGCATCAGCGCCAGCAGCCCGGCCACTTCGCCGTCCTGCGGCAGGAGCGCGCGGATCAGGCGGGTGAGCCGGATCGCCTCGGTGGTCAGGTCGCGCCGTACCGGATCGGTTCCGGGGCCGCTGGCCAGGTAGCCCTCGTTGAAGACGAGGTACAGGACGGCCAGGACGCCGGAGACGCGTGCCGGCAGGTCGTCGGCGGACGGCATCCGATAGGGGATGCGAGCCGCCTTGATCTTGGCCTTCGCGCGAGTGATGCGCTGCTCCATGGTGGTCCCCTGCACCAGGAAGGCGCGGGCGATCTCGGGCACGGTCAGACCGCCGACCATGCGCAGCGTCAACGCCACGCGCGCTTCCACCGCCAGCGCCGGGTGACAGCAGGTGAAGATCAGCCGGAGCCGGTCGTCGTCGATGGCGCCCAGCGGCTCGGGTGGGGTGTCGTCGTGCAGCATCTGAGCCTCCTTGTGCTTGTCGTCGCGTTTGTTCGCGCGCCGGATCCGGTCGATGGCCTTGCGGTTGGCCGTGGTGGTCAGCCACGCGCCCGGGTTGGGCGGTACGCCGTCGGCCCGCCACCGCTCGACGGCGGTCGTGAACGCCTCGGCCGCTGCCTCCTCGGCGATGTCGAGATCACCGAAGCGCCTTGTCAGGGCGGCCACCACCCGCGCCCACTCGTCGTGGTGGGCCCGGGTGATCGCCTTCTCGATGGCGCTCACTGGAACGGCCGCACCTCGATCTTCCGATCGCAGACCTTCGACGCCTCGGCGGCGAGCTTGAGCGCCACGTCCAGATCGGGGGCCTCCCACACCCAGAGGCCGGCGAGGTACTCCTTCGACTCCACGAAAGGCCCGTCGCTGAACACCGCCTGCTCGCCCCGGTTGTCGATGACCGTGGCCGCGTCGGTGTCCGCGAGTCCGCCCGCGAAGACCCAGTAGCCCTCGGCGATCAGTCGTTCGTTGAACGCGCTGATGGCAGGCCCCCTGTCCGTGCTGCCGGGATTGCTCTTGTCATCGATCACGGAAATCAGGTACCGCATCTGAAGATCCTCTCCTGTGGTGTGAAGACAGCGTGGTTCGGTGCTCAGGGACTTCAGGCCGTCGCATACCGCGGGCGCCCGGCCGGCCGGTAGACCTGGATCGTCACGCCCTTCGAGTCGACCCGCGATTCGACCAGGTCGAGCGCAAGATCCGGACCGGTCTCCGGGAACAGTCTCGCGCCCTGGCCGAGGATCACCGGGATCACGATCAGGATCATCTCGTCCACCAGATCGTTCTCCAGCAGCCACCGGGTCAGGGCGCCACTGCCGTGCACCTGCAGCTCACCCCCGGGCTTGGCCTTCAGCCCACCGATGGCCGCCGCGAGGTCACCGCGGAGAACGGTCGTGCCCTCCCAACGCGGCGCGGTGAGCGTGGTCGAGGCAACGTACTTGGGGGCCTTGTTCAAGGCCACGCCGATGGGATGTGCCTGGTCGATCGATCCCCAGGAGCCGGCGAACAACTCGTAGGTGCGCCGGCCGAACAGGAACGCCTCGGCGCGCTGGTAGGTCTGCGCGATGAACGTCCTGGTCTCGTCGTCACCCTTCCCCCGGGCCCATCCGCCGCGCTCGAATCCGTTCCTGCGGTCCTCTTCCGACGCGCCGCCGTTTCCCTGCATCACTCCATCGATGGTGACCTGAGTCACGGTCGTCAGCTTCATGATCGCGGTTCCTTCGCCTCGGCGCCGCCCCTCGCGGGCGGCCTCACCCCTGCTACGAACACCGCCGCCCCGATCCGACACCTCCTCCCGGACTTCTTCGAAGAATTCTCCGGGACGCCGGTCGTCAGCGATCCGACAGCACGACAATGTCGCGCCGGCGGGCGTCGAACGGCGGTCCGCTCGATCCACGTCATCCCGGGTTCTCCCCGGCTTCGATCCCGGCGTGCGGACGCCGAAACGGCAGCGGTCATCAACCCTGCCGAACGGCCGTGCTCATCAAGCCGCACCACACCCCAGGCGGAGGGTCGCATCATCCTGTCGATGCTCTCCTCAGCTGTCGGGGTGCACCATGAGGAGGACGGCGCGGTTGTGGGCGGCGTGGCCCCGGTACTGGTGCGGGCGGGCGGCGTCGAACCGGATGGAGTCGCCTTCGGCCAGGTCGGTGAGGGAGTCGGCGGGTCCGGTGGTGACGCGTCCGCAGGTGAGCACGAGGCATTCCTCGACGCCGGGCAGGTGGGCGTCGGAGTGCTGGGTGCTCTGGCCGATGGCGATGTCGTAGACCTCCACGGTGCCGCGCAGCCTGATGCGGTGGAGAAGGCGCGCGCTCACCGCGTCGCCCTCGACCTGCGGCCGGCTGTCACCGACGCGTACCACCTCGACCGCAGAGGCGGGCGTTTCCAGCAGCTCGCCGAGGGACGCCTTCAGTGCGCCGGCCAGGGCCCACAGGGTGCTCAAGGTCGGGTTGCCCTGGCCCTGCTCGATGCCGTGCAACGTGGTCTTGCTGATGCCGCTGGCGGACGCCAGGTCGGCCAGCGATATCCCGGCCGCCGCCCGGAGCCGGTGCACGTTCTGCCCCACCACTTGCGTAAGATCCATGTGTATCAGCATAGTGGTAGAGCCGTACCAGCAAAATGGTCCATTCTGGAGGAGACATGACGGTGACGCGGCTACGCGACATCCCGGGCATCGGTGTGGATGCCGTTGGTGACGCGGCCGACGCCGCGGGCGATCCGGAGTTCCTGCGGCTGGAGAATCTCGACACCGACTTGCGTCCGCCCGCCGTCGCCCTCGCCGCCACGCATGCCGCCATCGACGCCGACTCCGCCAACAGCTATCTGCCGTTCCAAGGGCACCGCTCGCTTCGCGTGGCCGCCGCGGCGCACGTCGGCCGCGTCTCCGGGCACGCCTACGACGCCGACACCCAATGCGTCAGCGTGGCCGGCGGGCTCAACGGCATTCTCAACACGCTGCTCGCAACCGTGGAGCCCGGGCAGGAGGTGGTGCTGTGCGACCCCATCTACGCCGGCCTGGTCAACCGGGTCCGGCTCGCGGGCGGCATCCCCCGCTTCGTCCCCGCGCAGCCCAGCGCGGACGGCTGGACCATAGACCCCGGACGACTCGCCAGAGCCGTCGGACCCGGCACGGCAGCGGTCTTGATGATGGGACCGGCGATGCCGACCGGCCTCGTCCTGGACGAGCGCCACTGGTCCGCCCTCGCCGACGCCTGCGAACGCCACGACGCCTGGTTGATCTACGACGCGGCCATGGAACGCATCCGCTTCGACGGCCGCCCTCCCAGCCACCCGGCCGCCCACGAGAGACTGGCCCGGCGCACCATCACCGTCGGTTCGGCCTCCAAAGAGCTGCGGCTCATCGGCTGGCGCGTCGGCTGGGTCGTCGGCCCTGCCCCCATCATGGCCGACATCCACCTCGTCGGTCTGACCAACGTCGTCTGCCAGGTCGGCCTGGCCCAGCAAGCCGTGGCCGCCGCGCTGGACGCGCCCGACGCCGAGGCCGACGTCGCCGCCGCCACCGCCGAATGGCAGCGGCGCTGCGAGACGATTCTGGACCAGCTCGCCGCCTACCCGGTCATCCGGCCGCACGGCGGCTGGTCACTCCTCATCGACACCAGACCCCTGGAACTGACCGCCTCCGAACTGTCGCGGCGCCTGTTCGACCGGGCGAAGATCGCAGCCACCCCCATGGACGGCTGGGGTCCCAGCGGGAGGCACTACCTGCGGATGGTCTTCGCCAACGAACCCGTCGAACGCCTCACCAGCCTCGGCGACCGCTTCCGCCGGGCCATCTGACGACAGGCCGCGAACGCCAGGGCTTGTCGTGATCGGCGACACCATGCCGGCTGCTCCCACCTCCTGCCCGCCGGGTCCCCGGTTCTGACGGGAATCACCGCCACGCTCCAGGCGCCGGCCTGGCGCGCCTCACCGATATTCATCAGCGCGTCGGTTCCGAGAAGGTCGAGCAGTGCGCGGGTCAGCCAGTTGTGCGGTTCTCGTGGTCACCCCATCTCGATATCCGACAAATGAGGACATGATGACACTTGTAAGTTTCGACGATCTTCTGATCCCTGGCACCCAGGCCTGCCGTGGCGCTTTCGAGGTGGCGACGGCGTACCACACGCCCTCCCTGCTCAACCACTCCATTCGCGCCTACCTCTGGGCGGCGGCCCACGCGCAGGGCAACGGCATCGCGTTCGACGCCGAACTGCTGTACGTGTCGGCCCTGCTGCACGACATCGGCCTGGTGGCGGAGTTCGACAGCCACACGGTGCCCTTCGAGGAGGCGGGCGGTCACGTGGCCTGGGTCTTCGGCGCCGGCGCGGGCTGGTCCCCGGAGCGCCGGGTACGGGCGTCGGAGGTCATCGTCCGGCACATGTGGCCCGAGGTCCCGGCGGAGGAGGACCCGGAGGGCCATCTGCTGGAGCTGTCCACCGCCATGGACATCTCCGGCCGCCACATCGATCAGATCCCGGCCGAGCTGCGCCGCGAGGTGCTGGAGCGCTACCCGCGTCTGGACCTGGCCAGGGAGTTCATGGCCTGCTTCGACGAGCAAGCGGTGCGCAAGCCGGGCAGCACCGCCGCGCAGTCCGTGGCCGGCGGAGTCGCCGACCGCATCGCCCGCAACCCGCTCAACAGTGCATGAGGGCTTTCCCGCCAGGTTCTGACCCCGGCGGGGAGATCGAGGAGGAATCCTCGAGGAAGGGGGCGGTCGCGCGAGGCCCGTTCAGGCGGCCGCCGCGACGCGGTGCCTGCGCAGCCGGCACTCGGCGACCAGCCGCAGCCCGAGGTACCCCACCGGCCAGACGAGGATGACCCACCGCCCGGCGACCAGGGCGCCCGGCACCGACAGCGCGAACATCACCATGGTCGCCGTGGACCACGCCCGGATGCCCGTGATCACGGCGGGCGGCGCCTGGGGGTCCAGCAGGCCCGAGCGGACGACGTGGCGGACCATCAGCGACATGGTGCCGCCCAGGAAGGCCATGGCCGTCGCGTAGACGACGACGCCGGCGCCGTTCGGGACCTCACCGAGGGTCTTGCTCGCCCACGGGATCAGCACGTACCCCAGCAGGACCAGGACGTTGAGGGTGACGAGGGCCGGATCGCCGCGGCTGACGTGGGTGAAGAACAGGTGGTGCGCGATCCACGCGGTCGCGATCACGCAGAACGAGACCAGGAACGCCAGGTACTGGGCGCCGTGCGCGGCCAGCGCCTCCCCGAGGTGCGCAGGGTCGTGCGCGTCCGGAAGGGGCAGTTCGAGGGCCAGCAGCGTCAGCATGATCGCGATGACCGCGTCGGAGAAGAACAGCATGCGCTCCAGGCCGTGGGACTTCTCGCTCACGACGCCTCCATGGGGACTCGTCTCAGGGGGAACCCGTCTCAGGGCAGGGGGATGGGGCGGCGATCCGGGGCCGGACGCCGGGCGGGGCGGCGACGCCGCTAGGCGGCCAGGGCCGCGATGATCTTGTCGGCGAGGCGTTCGAGGCGGCCGGGATCGGCGGGGGCGCGGCGGATGGTGGTGCTCCAGTAGAGGGGGCCCGCCATGAAGTCGAGGCCGAGCTCGAGGTCGGCGTCCGCCGGCAGTTCCCCGCGCCCGACGGCCCGGCCCAGGATGTCGGCGACCTTCCGGCGGCGGGAGGTGCCGATCTCCTCGCGCAGCGCCGCGGCGATGTTCGGGTGGTACGCACCGGCCGACAGCAGGTCGGGCAGGATGCGTGACACCAGGGGGTGGCGCAGCGCCGCGTCGGTCGCGGTCAGGAAGGCGAGGACGTCGCCGCGCAGCGTGCCCGTGTCGGGGGTGTCGGCGGCCCGGACCGAGACCTGGACGACCAGGTCGACGGTCATGGCCTCCTTGGACGGCCAGCGCCGGTAGATGGCGGCCTTGCCCGTACCGGCCCGCCGGGCCACGGCCTCCATGGACAGCCGCCCGTATCCCACGGCGGCGAGCTCCTCGAAGAAGGCACTGGTGATCGCCTGGGTGACGCTGTCCTGCAGGACGGGCCCGCCGCGCGGGCCGGGGTCGGTCGACGTGCTCATGCCGGCGATCGTACACGAGACGGAACGGTTGCGTCTCGCCTTCGGCCTGCCCTACAGTCGGCCTCGCGAGCGAGACGGTCCCGTTCCGTCTCGACAGTGGGGAGCACGCCATGAAATTCCTGTTCGAGGACGAGTCCTTCTCCTTCGAGACCCTGCGCAGCGCCTGCTTCGCCGGGTACGGCGGGGCCGACCTGGGCGAAGTGATCGTGACCGCGCGGGCCATCCCCGACGGCGACGAGGACGCCTGGTACCGCGAATGGCGGGCGACCGCCGCCCGCGTCCACGAGCTGGGCGAGCGGTCCCTGGCCGCCGGGCACCGCGTCAGCGCCCGCGAGGCCCTGCTGCGCGCGTCCAACTACTACCGGACCGCGGAGTTCTACCTGCGCGACGACCCGTTCGGCGACCCCCGGGCCAAGGAACTGGCCGCCCTCGCCCGCCGGACGTTCGCGACCGCCGCCTCGCTGCTGGACACCCCGGTCGAGGCCGTCAGCATCCCCTACCAGGACACCGCCCTGCCCGGCTACCTGTTCCTGGCCGACGACTCGGGCGCCCCGCGCCCCACGGTGGTGTTCACCAGCGGCTTCGACTCCACCCTGGAGGAGGCGTACTTCGCCGTCGCCGCCGCGGCCCTGCGCCGCGGCTACAACTGCCTGGCCTACGACGGACCCGGCCAGGGCGCCGCGCTGCGCGAGCAGCGGCTGTTCTTCCGTCCCGACTGGGAGGCGGTGCTCACCCCCGTCCTCGACCACGCCCTGACCCGCCCGGAGATCGACCCCGGCCGGATCGCCCTGCACGGCTACAGCCTCGGCGGCTTCCTCGTCGCCCGCGCCGCCGCCCACGAGCACCGGGCCGCCGCGCTGGTCCTGGACGACGGCATGTTCAGCTACTTCGACGCCTCCACGCGGATGGTGCCGCCGTTCCTGCTCCAGTGGGCGCTGGAGGGCCGTGACGAGCAGGTGGAGCAGGTGCTGTCGCTGGTGATGCCCCGCAGCACCGCGCTGCGCTGGGCGCTGCGCAACGGGGTCTGGACCTTCGGAGCCGGCTCGATCCCCGACTACGTGCGCCGTTCCCGCGCCTACACCCTGGACGGGATCGCGGACCGGATCACCACCCCGGCACTGATCTTCGACCCGGAGAACGACTTCGTCTTCAAGGGCGAGCCCATGCGGCTGCACCGCGCCCTCACCGGCCCGAACACCGTCGTCTCCCTCCCCGAGTCCGAGGGGGCCGGAGAGCACTGCAGCTACGGCGGGCGCGCCACGCTGCACCAGCACATGTTCGACTGGCTCGACGCGAACCTGTGACTCCTCCCCCGCCATCCCGCCCGGCGGGCCCGGTCACGGCGTGACGGCCGCGCCGAGGAGGATGTCCAGCTGGGCGGCGACGTCGTCGAGCGGCTGGATGTCCCGCTTGGCGCGGCACATCGCGACGGCCCCCTCCACCGAGGCGACGATCAGCGTGGCCAGCCCCGCGGCCTGCCGCGGGCTCGCCCCGTGCTCGCGCAGCGACGCGGACAGCAGGTCCTCCCAGGCGGTGAACACCTCGGCCGCGGCGGTGATCGCCTCAGGGGCGCCGTCGCCCGGCGGTTCCTCGACCGCGACCGCCAGCACCGGGCATCCCGCCGCGAAGTCGCTGTCGAGGACCGTCTGCCGCCACAGGCCGAGGAACGCCCGCACCCCGGCCGCGGGGCCGGCCTGGAGCTCACGCTCCAGCACCCGGGAGACGCGGTCTCCGGCGAAGCGCACCGCCTCGGCGGCCAGCTGCTGCTTGCCGCGCGGGAAATAGTGATAGGTAGACCCGAGCGGCGCCCCCGAGTGGGCGGCCAGATCCCGGACCGTGCTGCCGGCCAGGCCGCGCCGCCTCATGAGGTCGGCGGCGCCGACGATGATCCGTTCCCTGGTGCGCTGCTCGGGCTGCGGCAACGTGAGCACCCCCATGGTTATGACGTCCGTTATAGGTTACGGTGCACTGTGGTTATAACGGACGTTATAACCAGGTCTTCCTGGAGGTGCCCGATCCCGACGATCCCGCCCACGGTACGGGAGCTGGCGTTCGTGCGCAGCGGCCGCCTCACCTGGCGGGAGCGCCCGGCGCGGCCGGGCTGCGCGGCGCCATCGCCGCACTCGCACCGGGCGGCGTGTGCACCGCCGTCGGCTACTACCTCGGCCGCGGCACCCGGCTCCCCGTCATGCGCATGTACGCCACCGGCGCGACCCTGCACGCCGGCGTCTCCCACCCCCGCGCCGTCCTCCCCGAACTCCTGGAGTTCCTGCGCGCCTGGGCCTTCCCCGCCGAACAAGTCACCACTGGGACGACGCCCCCACCGCCTACACCGCGCGCACCACCAAGCTCGTCCTCCGGCGCGACTCGCGAGTCCCGCCGGACGGCCCATGTCCGGCCGGAGACGGTGTCAGGGCGTGGAGGCCAGCACCTTCGGCTCCTCCGGCTTCGGCTCGGCCGGGCGGCGCCGCATCCGCTCCTTGGTCCGCTCCAGCACCACGTACAGCGTGGGCACGAGCACCAGCGTCAGCAGCGTGCTGGTGATCAGGCCGCCGATGACCACGATCGCCAGCGGCTGCGAGATGAACCCGCCCGAGCCCGTCACGCCCAGCGCCATCGGCGTCAGCGCGCAGATCGTGGCCACCGCGGTCATGAGGATGGGACGCAGCCGGCGCCGGCCGCCCTCGATCACCGCCTCGACGACGCCCAGTCCCTGCTCGCGGTACTGGTTGATGAGGTCGATGAGCACGATCGCGTTCGTCACCACGATGCCGATGAGCATGAGCATGCCGATCAGCGCCGGCACGCCCAGCGCCGTGCCGGTCGCCACGAGCAGGCCGACGGCGCCGGTCGCGGCGAACGGGATGGACACCAGCAGGATGAGCGGCTGGGCGAAGCTGCGGAACGTCGCCACCATGATCATGAAGACGATCGCGATGGCCGCCAGCATCGCCATGCCCAGGTCGGAGAACGCCTCCTGCTGGTCGGCCGAGGCGCCGCCGATCTTGTAGGTGGCGCCGCCGGACAGGTTCAGCTTGCCCAGGCGGGTCGTCAGCGCCTGCGTGACGCTGCCCAGGTCGCTGCTCGTGGTCTTGGCGGACACGGTGGCCGAGCGGTCGCCGTCGATGCGGGTGATCTGCGTGGGGCCCGCCACCTGCTCCACCTCGGCCACCGACGACAGCTTGACCATCCCGGACGCCGTCGCCAGCTTGAGGTCCTCGATCGCCTTGACGTCGTCGGGGGCGTCGCCGACGCGCAGCACGAGGTCGCTGGCCCGCCCGTCGAGGGTGAGCTGGCCCAGGGGCGCGCCGCGGAAGGCCTGCGCCACGCTCTGGCCGATCTGCGCCTCCGTCAGGCCCTTGGCCGCCGCCTTCTCCCGGTCGACCCGCACGTCCACGCGGGGCGCGCTGGCCTCCAGGCCGGAGGTGACGTCCCGCAGGCCCGTGACCTCGCCCATGGCCGCCTTGACCTGGTCGGCCGCCGCGTTCAGGGCGGCGGCGCCGGGCGCCTGCACGACCACGTCGACCGTGTCGGAGGAGAATCCGCCGCCGCCCTGACCGCCGACGCGGACCTCGCCGACGTCCTTCATGCCGGCCAGCCGGTCACGCAGCGCCTGCTCCACCTTCGGTGTGTCGGCGTCCTCGGCGAGCGTCAGGGAGTACGAGGCCCGGTCCGCTCCGGCGCCGCCGCCGAAGCCGCCCTGCAGCGCGTTGCCGCCGCCGACCGTCACCTGGTACGACTCGACGCCCTCCAGGCCGGACAGCACGCCCTCGACCTTCTTGGCCGCCGCGTCGGTGGTGGCCAGGTCGGTGCCGGCGGGCATCCGCTGGGAGACCGAGATCGTGTTCTGGCCGGAGGAGTCCAGGAAGTTGGTCTCCAGCCGGCCGGCCAGGCCCATGGTCCCGATGAAGACGGCCACCCCGATGAGCACCGTCACCAGCTTGAAGCGGGTCGCGAAGCGCAGCACCGGCAGGTAGGCGCGCTGCAGCGGGCTGCGCAGTTCCTTGGCCTCGGCCTCCTCGCGCTGGGCGCGGGCCTGCTCCGGGGTGAGGTCGGGCGCCTTGAGGAACCAGTACGCCAGCACCGGGATCACCGTCAGCGACACCAGCAGCGAGGCGAGCAGCGCCACCGCGACCGTGATGGCGAACGGCCCGAACAGCTCGCCCACCATGCCGCCGACCACCGCGATCGGCGCGAACACCGCCACCGTCGTCAGCGTCGAGGCCGTCACCGCGCCCGACACCTCCCGCACCGCCGACAGGATCGCCCGCAGCTTGGGCTCGCCGTAGCCGAGGTGGCGCTTGATGTTCTCCAGCACGACGATCGAGTCGTCGACCACCCGGCCGACCGCGATGGTCAGCGCGCCGAGCGTGAGCATGTTGAGCGAGTAGTCGCCGGCCCACAGCGCGATCAGGGCGATGACGACCGACAGCGGGATCGAGACCGCGGTCACCAGCGTGGAGCGGATCGACAGCAGGAACACCAGGATGACGAGCACCGCGAACGCCAGGCCGAGCAGGCCCTCGGTGGTGAGGTTCTCGATCGACTCCTCCACGTACGGGGCCTGGTCGAAGATGACCTCGACCGCCGTGTCGGTGGAGTCGCCGAGCGCCTTGGTCAGCTCGGGCAGCTTCTCGCGCACGTCGTGGGAGATGCTCACCGCGTTGCCGTCGGGCGTCATGGTGACCGACACGCCGAGGCTGGTCTTGCCGTTGGTGCGGGTGACCGAGCGGGCGTCGGCCAGGCCCCGCTCCACGGTGGCGACGTCACCCAGCTTGACCGGCTTCAGCTTCGGCGCGGCCGGCTGGGCCTGAACCGTCTGCGGCCGACCGGCCTGAGGCTGCCCCGCTTGGGGCTGCCCGGCCTGGGGGCGGCCCGCCTGGGCCTGGGAGGTGGGCGCCGACGGGGCGGAGGTCTGGGGCTGGGCGGGCGTCAGGTACAGCGCCTTCAGCTTCGCCACGGTGTCGACCCGCGCCCCGACCTGGACCGTCAGCGACTTGCCGTCGGAGGTCAGCGTCCCGGCCGGGACCGGTGTGCCGTTCGCCTTCAGCGCCTCGGGGATCTGCGTCGGCGACACCCCGGCCTTGGCCATCTTGCCCAGGTCCGGAGTGATGGTCACGACCTCGTCGCGGGTGCCCGAGACCGTCGCCTCCCGTACCCCCTCGACCGCCTGCAGCTGCGGCAGCATGAGCTGGCGCAACTTGTCGGCCATCGCCCGCGGGTCGCCGCCGTCGCCCACCGCCAGCACCATCACCGGGATGTCGTCGGTGTTGCCCGCGCCGACCTGCGGCTCCACCCCCGACGGGAGCTGGGACTGCACCCGGCTGACGGCCTGCTGCATCTCGCTCACCGACGCGTCGACGTCCGTGCCGTACGCGAAGGAGACCTGGATCTGCGCCAGGCCCTCCTTCGACGTCGAGGTCAGCTTCTCCATGCCGTCGAGCCCCTGGAAGGCCTCCTCCAGCGGCTCGGTGACCTGGTCCTCCACGATCTCCGGCGAGGCCCCCGGGTAGGAGGCCGTCACGAAGGCGCCGGGGAAGGCCAGCGACGGCAGCAACTGCTGTTTCAACTGCGGGATCGTGAACGCGCCGAATGCGCTGAGCACGACCGCGACCAGGATGACAAGGCTGCGGTTGGCGAGGCTCAACCGGGCGAATGCGGTCATGAGGGGTCCCTCCAAGAGTTCGCCCCGAGACTAACACTTCGCCCCATGCGAATATTTAGGGCAAGGCGAGCTTCCTGATAAGCTTCTCAGGAAGCGAAGAGGTGAGAGTGGACGACGAACGCGACGACCTGATCCGCCGGATCACGGAGACCCAGCGCGACCTGGGGCGGGCCTTCGCCCGGCACCAGTCGCCCCTGTTCACCTCCAACCTGACGATGCGCCAGCTGAAGGTCGTCATGCTGCTGGCGGTCCACGGCTCGGCCTCGGGCCAGGAGCTCGCCCACGACCTCGGCGTCGGCCTCGGCACGGTCACCGGCATCGTCGACCGCCTCGTCGCCCAGGGCCTGGTCAGCCGGCACGAGGACCCGCACGACCGGCGCGTGCGCCGGGTCGAGCTGACCGCCGAGGGCGCCGCGCTCATCGAGCGCATCCAGGACGAGGGCATCCACCACTACCGGCGCGTCCTCGAACACCTCGACACCGACACGCTGCGTGCCCTCGACATGGTCGTCCACCGCATCCGCGCCGTCGCCGAGGACCTGCTCGCCGAGGAGTACGGCGCGGTGGGGACGCGGGAGTAGCGCCGGGCCCGTGACCATGACGAGCGGTGCAGCCAACCACCTGAGACCGACGTGAACCCCGTCCGCCGCGGGACGCGGGCTCGGAGGGGCGGTAGGTTCAGGTCATGAGCGCTGACGACCGGCGGCCTCCGCTCTTCGAGGTCCTCCCGGAGCAGGACGAGAAGCCTGAACCGATCATCATCCACACCTCCGAGGGAACCCTGAGCGTGGCGGGCGACCTGACGGCCGAGGAGTTCGAGATCCTCGACGAGCTCAGGCGGGCCGCGCGCAAACAGGGTTGAATGCGGTAAGAGCTGTACGATGCCGGTGTGATTGGTGAGGTCGAAGGGATGAGGGGCGACGGCTACACCGCTTCGCCCCATGCCATCGCGCGATCCGGGCGAGCCTCGGCGCAGGAGGCCGAGCGCATCCGCGGCGTGCTCCACGACGTGCGTGAGGCGTTCGCGGAAGCCGGACGGCCGATGGGCCACGACCAGTACGGCGCCGAGATGGAGAAGACGTACCCGTCCATGCGCGACGGCGTGATCGCCGCCTTCGAGACCTACATCGACGACCTCGACGGGACCGGCAAGTCGCTGCACGTCTCCGCCGCGACCTACCAGGCGACCGACCGCCCGGAGGCCTGACGACAGGTGTGGCTCGACGGGGGGATACCCGGATGGCTGCGACCGTGGGTCGGCTGGGTGGTCGGCATGGACTGGCCCCAGGCCGAGGAGTCCAAGCTGTTCGCGCTGGCCGACGCGCTGGTCACCGCCGCCTATCGGGTCGCCGGCGGCACGGGCCTCCGCCCCCTGACGCGGACGCCTGGGACGGCGAGGCGTTCAGGACCTTCGTCATCAACGCCGCGAGCAGAGTCGGCGAGCGCCAGGCGGAGGTGCTGACCCGCCTGGCCGCGATGGCGATCGCGCTGAACGACCTCGGCGTGCAGGTCCAGTACACCAAGCGGATGATCAAGCTCTCGATCGGACTGCTGATCTTCCAGCTCACCACCCTGCTGCCGGTCCTCGCCAACCCCGCCACGGCCGGCCCCGGCCTGAGGGCAGCGACGCTGCGCGCCCGATTCTCCAGGGAGGTCGTGCGGCAGCTCGCCAAGCGGCTGCTGTTCAACATCGCGCTGTTCGGCGGACTGATGGGCGGGATGGACCTGTACGTGCAGGCCACCCAGAGCCGGCGCGACAAGATCGACTGGAACCAGGTGCTGACGTCGATGGGCAGCGGCGCCCTCAACGGCGTGTTCCTCACGGGCACGACGTGGCTGACCCCGCCGCGCCGCCTGCTGGACTTCATGCTGGCCTCCGGCGTCGCGGGCGGCCTGACCGACGCGACCCTGCAGGCCTTCGACGACGAGCCGTTCGACCTGACGCGGCTGCTGAAGGGCGTCACCTCGGGAGCCGTCGGCGCCGCGGACGCCCACTGGGCGAGCTGGAACCCGCACTTCGGCAGGCCGGGCGGCGACGACGGGCCGGGCGGCGGCGGCACGCCACACGACCCGGTCGCGCCGGATCACGTTCCCGCGGCTTGGGGGGCGCACGATCTGCGCACGACACTCGCCCGGTACGACCTGCACGGCAGCCTGCACGAGAGCGTCGCCGGCGGCGTGCGCCACTCGCGGCCCCTGGACGTCGACGGCCTGCACGCCGACGTCGTCACCTTCGCCGACGGGGTGACCGCGGTGCGCCACACCGGACAGTCCGCCACCAGGGTGGAGGCCGCGGCCCTGGTTGCGCGGGCGCTCGGCATGGACGTGCCCGCCACGTACCGGTCAGGCGACGCCGTCTACCAGGAACACGGCAGCGCCGAGCTGAGCCGGAGCGTGGCCGGCGGCATCAGGCGCACCGACGTCTACACCTTCGGCGAGGACAGGCACGAGGTGGTCACGTTCTCCGACGGGACCAAGGCGTTCCGCACCGAGTACACCTTCGCCGCCGACGCGGATCTGCACGAGGCGAGCGCGCTGCCGCCGTACCGGGCGGCCAACGTCGGCTCGGTCCATCGCGCTGGCGAGACCGTCGTGTACGAGACCGGCCTGCTGCGGACCGACTTCGCGGATCTGCAGTCGATGGTCCTCCACCAGAGCGACGCCCAGCGGGCGCGGCAGGCCCTGTACTACGTGCTGACACAGGCCGAGACCTTCGCCCCGCACACCGCGGTCCCCGACGGCGCCGGCCGGCACCTGTACGCGGTGCCCGACCGGCTGGCCGAGGCGTGGGCGTCCGACACCACCGCCCATCTGCTGTCGGCGCACCCGCGGCCCGACGGGACGCCCGGCCACTTCACCATGGGCGACAACCGGCTGGCTCCCGCCGACTTCGCCGCGCGCAGGGACGCGCTGGCCGCGCTGCGGCCCTCGTTCGAGCGGCTCGGGGTGGGGGGCTGGCACGACGGCCTCATGCACCGCTTCGACCTGCTGGCCCAGCACGCGACCGGGCACGTGCCGCTGCTCGGCTCCGCCGACCCCGCCGCGCCGGCCGTACGGCAGGATCCGGGCCCGCGCTGGATGCGGCACCACCCCGACCCGGCCGCCCCCAGGCGGGCGCTGGCCGACGTCCTCGACGGCGACGGGCTGCGCCGACTCAACGAGACCCTGGCCGACCGGGGGGCCGACCCCGCCGCCTCGGCGCGCGCCGAGGCGTACGCCCAGCTCGCCGGGCAGCACCTGGCCACCGGGACGCACCGGCAGGAGAGCGTCCTCACCCGCGTCCCCGTCGACCGGCTCCCCGCGGGCATGCGCCCCGGCGCCACCGTGAGCTTCCACGGGCTGCTGGACGGTGTCACCGAGGCCGGCCACCTGCCGGACATACCGCACAGCGCCCAGCTGACGATACTCGGGCGCGGCCACGGCTACGTCGGCGACATCTCCGGACGCCCCCACCATGTGCTGTTCGGCCCCGGCACCCGGTTCACGGTGCTGGCCGTCGAGACCACCTCCTACGGCGGCAAGCACTACTACCTGGTCGAGCACGGCCCGTTCCGCCTGCCCGAGCGCGGCGCGGCGGCCTCTGGCGTACGGCCCGGGTTGACCGGGGAGTTGCTCCAGCACGCCACCCACCACCGGCAGGACACGCCAGCGGGCGTCTGGTACCGCGATCCCGCCCATCCACGGGACATGGAGTTCGCCGACAGCGCGCCCCACATGTCGCCGATCGACGGCGCCTTCTACGTCGACGCCCACGGCAACGCCGAGGCCCTGCACATCGGCGATGCCCGCCTCGACGGCGAGAAGGCGGCCGCGCTGCTCCTCAACGAGCCCCGGCTGCGTCCCGACGACGTGATCTTCCTGGGCAACTGCGAGGTGGGCAGCGGCCCCGTCCCGCTGGCCCAGGACATCGCCAGACGGACCGGCCACGTCGTGATCGCCCCCGACTCGCTCCTGGCCATCACCGAGGCCAACGATCGCGTCCCATCCCGCGTACCCGACGCCGACCTGGTCAGCACGCTCTCCCATCGGGGGCGCTACCGCATCTTCCTGCCGGACGACCCCGTACCCGGATCGGTGTGGGACCGCGTCAGAGAGCTCATCGGCGTACCGGATCCCGGCCCGCAATCGCCGTCCCCCACCATGCGCGGGCCCCGGCCCGGCTCCATCGACGGCATGCTCAACTGGGGCCAGGCGCGGGCCCCGGGCGACTCGTGGCGTCCGCTGCACGCGTTCAGCCAGGTGGCCGCCAAGGGGACGGTCGGCTCCTGGGAGCCCGTCACCCTCGACAGCGCCCGGGTCACCCTCACGGACGGCTCGCAGGCCATGCGCGTCGACCTGCCCTCGTGGCAGGCCAGGGAAGCCACGATGCTGGTCGCCCAGCTCGGCCAGGAGCTCGGGCTGAAGATGCCCTCGACGCACCCCGTCGGCACGGCCGGACTGCTCGTCGACTCCGTGTACGACGGCTCGGGGTGGCAGGGCGAGGCGTGGAACGTCCAGGACACGGTGGCCACCCGCGACGGCGTGCTCATCGGCCTGCTCGGCGCCCTGGTCCGGGACGAGCCGGTGCTGCTGGCCGCGCTGACCGGGGAGCCGCCCCTCATGCCGGAGCCCGCCACGACGAGGCGGATGAGCGCGTACTTCATCCGCGACCTGGGCTCGGGCCAGGAAGTGTGGGCGCCCAACCCGCTCGCGCCGTCCGACGTCATAAGGCTCCGGAAGATGCTGGAGACGATGTGGAGGGACTTCGACGACGCGGGCCTGGACGAGGTCCACGCGCGGATGACCGAGACCCTGCGGCAGATCGCCGAGCACGCCGTCAGCACCGAGTCCATCCTGGACACGGACCCCTCCGAGTCGCTGCCGGAGATCACGCTGCAATGGCTCGACGAGAGGGGCCGGGAGGTCGCCGACGTCGCCGCCCAGCTGAGGGACACCGCCCCGCCCGGCGCCGGCCGGCCTCTCATGGCCCCCGCGCAGCGGCTGGCCGACAACGTCGACGACATCGTGGTCACCCGCGACTCCGACCTCGGCCGCGTCGTCACCTTTGGCGACGGCTCCCAGGCGCTGGAGCTGACCGGCAGGGCCGCCGACAAGGCGCTGGAGGCCGCCCTTGCCCGGCGCGCCCTCGGCCTCGACGGCCCCACGGTCCACCGGACGGCCGACGGCACCGTCTATCAGACGCACGGCAGCGACGAGCTGCGCGCCGCCCTGGCCGACGGCATCCGCGACGCCGAGCTGATGCCGCTGACCTCGAACAAGAGCGAGGTGGTGACGTTCAACGACGGTACCCGCGCCATCCGCCACGAGTTCGACGACATCGGCGAGGCCGATGCGTTCGAGGCGCGCACCCACGAGGAGCACAGCATCAGGGACGGCGTCCCGGGCACCTACCGGGCCGCCCCCACCGTCGTCTACGAGCACCGCATCGACCCCTGGCACATGACCGACAACGAGCGCTCCGTGCCCGCCGAGCTCCGGCCTGAGCTGGACAAACGAGCCATGCACGCCCGGCTTGCCCACACCGACCTGCCCCAGCGGCTGATCACCCAGAACCCCCGCCTCGACGAGCTCCTACGCGGCGGGCCGGTGCTCAGCGAGGCCGACAGTGCCGCGCTGCGCGCCAGGTACGAGGCGCTGCGGCCGGAGTTCGAACAGTACGGCCTCGGCGAGCGCTACCAGGCGCACCTCAAGATCATCGACCGGGCCGGCCCGCACGCCGCGCTCGACCTGGGCCCGCTGCACGACCCCTCCCCGCTGGCGCCCGACTTCCGCGACACGCCGTGGCGGCCGCCGGGCGACCACGTGCCCGCGCTGCCGGACCTCCTGGAGGGCGGCAACCTGCGCCAGGCCAATGAGCTGGCCGTCGGGCACGGCGACGCCCCCGGGCTCGGCCCCGCAGCCGAGGCGATGCTCGACCGGGCGGACGCCGAGCTCGCCCGCCTGACCACCACCTCGGGTCATGTCTCCGCGCGCGTGCCCGCCGACTGGCTGCCGCACCACGTCCGGGCCGGCAGCGAGATCGTCTTCCACGGGCTGCTGGAAGGCGTCGACACCCCCACCCGCCTGGGCGAACAGCCGGAAACCGTGCGGCTGACCATCAGGGCCAGCGAGTACGTCGACGTCTCCGGCCTGTCGGGCAAGCCCGCCCACGCCCTCTTCCGGGCAGGCGTGCGGCTGAAGGTGCTGGCCGTACAGGAATCGTGGCACGAGCGGCACCTGCTGGTTGTGCAGGTCCCCGACGGCCGCGCCGCCGACTCGGTCGCGACCACGGTGCCGCGGATGAGACCCCCGCTCACCCCCGAGCTACGCCGGCACCTCAACGAGCACGTCGAGCGGACGAACGCCGGCGTGTGGCTGCGCGACCTCCTGCACCCGGGCGACCGGGCCCTGACCGTGTCGGCCCGCAACATCAAGCCCATCGACGGCGCCTTCTATGTCGACGGGCACGGCACGGCGGCCGGCAACGTGATCGGCCGGGACACCCTGGACGCCAAGCAGACCGCGGCGCTGCTGCTGAACAGTCCGGGGCTTGAGCGGCACGACGTCATCCTGCTCGCCAACTGCAACATCGGCACCGGCCGCTACCCGCTGGACATCGCCCGGCACACCGGGCACGTGGTGATCGCCGCCGACTCCAACATCCAGGTCTCGACGGAGGGGCACATGACGGCGGTCACCAAGGAGTTCGGAGCCCTGGGCGGACGCGGCCAGTTACGCATCTACCTTCCGGACGACCCCGTCGCGGGCGGTGTGATGGACCGGGTCAAGGCATGGCTCCAGACGCCGTGAGGCCCAGGTGCCGGCTCGGCCGGTGGGGGACGCGGGAGCAGCGCCGGGCCCATTCGAAAGGGCCCGGCGCCTTTACAAAGTAGATCTCATCGGTGCAGGCGGGACAGCACCGCCGGCAGGTCGCCGTCATGGACGACCGTCAGCCGGCGCGTCGCCCGGGTCACCGCCACGTACAGGTCCTGGCCGCCCTTCGGCGACTGGGCGAGGATCCCCTCCGGGTCCACCACCACGACCGCGTCGAACTCCAGCCCCTTGGACTGCGTCACGGTCAGCGCCACCACCGCCTCCTCCAGGTCCTGCCCCGGGAACAGCGCCGCCACCTCCGGGTGCAGGGCGTCCGAGACGATCACGCCGACCCGGCCGTCCCCCACCGCGGCCAGCTCGCCGGCCACCAGCGCGGGCAGCTCCGCCGTCGCGCACCGCACCGCCCGCGGCGCGGCCCCGCCCTCGCGCACCGACCGGGGCGGCTCCTCCCCCGGCGCCACCGAGGCCAGCACGTCGGCCGCCACCCGCATGATCTCCACCGGCGTCCGGTAGTTGACCAGCAGCCGCTCCTCCCGCCAGCGGCCCGCCAGGTGCGGGTCCAGCGCCTGCGCCCAGGAGCCGGCGCCGGCCGCCGAGCCGGTCTGCGCGACGTCGCCCACGATCGTCAGCGACTTGGCCGGGACGCGCCGCATCACCGTCCGCCAGGCCATCGCCGACAGCTCCTGCGCCTCGTCCACGATCACGTGGCCGTAGGCCCAGGTGCGGTCGGCCGCGGCCCGCTCGGCCGTGGTCAGGTCCTCGCCGTCGCCGGCGTGCCGGCCGGCCAGCACGTCGGCCCGCTGGAAGACCCCCTCCTCCATCAGGCCCGTGGACTCCAGCACCTCGCGGGCGTACAGCTCCTGCTCCGACCACTCGGCCTCGGCCTGCCGGGAGGCGACGCGGGCGGCCGAGTCGTCCTCGCCCAGCAGCTCGGCGGCCTCGTCCAGCAGCGGGACGTCGCCCACCGTCCACGGCGCGCCGGCCGGCCGGACGAGCGCGGGCCAGTCCAGCCCGGAGGGGCACACCTCCCACAGCGTGTCGGGGTCGGACAGCAGCTCGGAGATCAGCCGCTGGGGCGTCAGCTCGGGCCACAGCGCGTCGATCGCCGCGCGCACCGGCGGCTCCTGCCACAGCCGGCGGGCGGCCAGGTCGACGTCCACCTCGTCCAGCTCGCCCTCCAGGTCGAGCGGCTCGTCCAGCTCCGGGTCCTCCAGCTCCATCTCGGCCAGGCGCAGCGACTCCTCCAGCGCCCGCGCCTCGGCCCGGGCCAGCTCCTTGAGCAGCTCGGTGACGTACAGCTTGCGCGCCATGTTGTGGCTCAGCCGCACCGCGCGCGCCCGGTCGCGCAGTCGCACGCAGGTCGCGTGCGGCACCCGCAGCGTCAGCCCGTCGAGCGGCACCTCCAGGTCGCCGCGGGGAACGCGCTGGCGGGCGCGCACCGCGTCCTCCACGACGCGCGCCATCCGCGCGTCCCCCTTGACCACGGCCGCCGCCGGATCGTCGGACGCCGTCGCCCGCACCCCCGGGAACAGCTCACCCAGCGTCGCCATGACGACCTGCGTCTCGCCCAGCGACGGCAGCACCTGGCCGATGTAGCGCAGGAACATCGCGTTCGGGCCGATCACCAGCACGCCGCGCCGCTCCAGCGTGTCGCGATGGGTGTAGAGCAGGTACGCGGCCCGGTGCAGCGCGGCGACCGTCTTGCCGGTGCCGGGGCCGCCCTGCACGACCAGGGCGCCCTGCAGCGAGGAGCGGATCACGCGGTCCTGCTCGGTCTGGATGGTGGCCACGACGTCACCCATCCGGCCGGTGCGGCCCCGCCGCAGCGCGGCCAGCAGCGCCGCCTCGCCGACCAGCGTGCGCCGGTCGCCGTCGCTCATGCGCTCCAGGTCGAACACCTCGTCGTCCAGGCCGACGACCGTACGCTCCCTCAGGTGAAGGTGGCGGCGGCGCAGCAGCCCGTCGGGGTCGCCGGCCGTGGCGACGTAGAAGGGGCGGGCGGCCGGGGCCCGCCAGTCGATCAGCACCGACTCGTGCTCGTCGTCGCGAAGCCCGATGCGGCCGACGTACAGCGTCCGCCCGGAGACGTCGTCGATCCGGCCGAAGCACAGGCCGCGCTCCACGGCCCGCAGCCGGGCCAGCCGCCGCGCCTGCTCGGCCGCCACCACCTCGCGCTCCACCCGGGCCTGCCGGGTGCCGCCGAACCCGCCACCGAGGTGCGCCGTCCGCAGCGCCTCCTCCGCCCGGGACCTGGCCGCGTCGAGGCGGCCGTAGAGCATCGAAACAGTGGCCTGTTCCTTGTCAAGGGCTTCCGCAAGAGCATCTTGACGCTGACTCATGCCGTGGTATACTCCTTACGGGAGAGCTGTAAAGCGCCGCTCATTTTGGTAGTGAGCATGCGAGCGTACCCCTCCCGCGAGGCGCGCCGCAACCGTCCAGGTCGGCCGCCTTTACTAGGCTCTCCGCCCCTCCTCGCCTCCGCCGTCGCCGCGCCGGTCACCTCACGCGCCTACTCGCTCCCGATCGGCCGGCGCACCCGCCCACTCCGCGCGCAACACCTCGCGATCCGCGCAGGCGCGCCGGCGAGCACTCCGCCCCTCCCGCTCAGGCATCGCCCCCGCGCCTCAGTCCCGCCCTGACGGCCGGCGCCGGCGAGCCCGGGTTCTTCGCCCACGGGCGCGGCGCCGGATCGGCCCCTCGGCCCCGCGTCGCCGCGGTTCACCCGGCGGGTCAGGTGGCCTTGTGCCGCTGGTAGTAGCGGGCGACGCGGGCGCGGTTGCCGCAGCGGGCCGCCGAGCACCACCTGCGCCGGGGGTGCGCCGGAAGGAACAGCATGACGCAGTCGTCGGCCTCGCACTCGCGCACGCACCCCACCCCGGGGTCGGACAGCAGGCCGGCGGCGGCCTCGGCGAGCCACGCCGCCAGGCGGACGCCGAGCGGGCCGGAGCGCCGGGGCGTCGCCGCGACCGCCCCCGCCGCGTCCCGGGCTTCGCCGTCCCAGGTCAGCTCCCGGATCGCGGGCGCGGCCCGCTGCGCCCGGTTCAGCCCGTCCAGCGCGTCCCCCGGCGGTCGCTCACCCTTGCGGACGTGGCTGATCGCGGCCGTCACGTGGTCGCGTACGGCGTGGACGGCGGCCAGGTCGTCGACGGTCAGCGCCTCCCACGCGCGGGAGGCGTCCGCCCCCGCCTCCAGCACCCCCGCGCCGTCGAGCCGATCGGCCTGCGCGGCCAGCCACCCCGCCAGGTCCGCGGGGGTCGCCAGCAGGTCGGCCGGGCCGTCCGGCAGGCGCGGACGGGTGTTCACCAGGTCCAGGGCCAGCGGCTCACCGGTCAGCGGCACCAGATCACTCATGCCCCTAATGGTACATCCACGGATTGACACATTAGTCGCCTTCTCGCTACAACTAATGCATCATTCCGCTAAGGAGGCATGTGAGATGTCGTTCCCGGTCGTCACCCGCATCGTCCACCGCCGCGTCGACGTCGACGGCGTGGAGGTCTTCTACCGCGAGTCGCTGCCCGAGCGGGCCGACGCGCCGGTGCTGCTGTTGCTGCACGGGTTCCCGTCGGCCTCGCACCAGTTCCGCCGGCTGATGGACACGCTGGGCAGCCGCTACCGGCTGATCGCGCCCGACTATCCCGGCTTCGGCCACACGCGGGCCCCCGAGGATTTCGTCTACAGCTTCGACCGGCTGGCCGACGTCACCGAGGGGTTCGTGCGCGCGCTCGGATTGTCGCGCTTCGTCATGTACGTCTTCGACTTCGGCGCCCCCGTCGGGTTCCGGCTGGCCGAGCGCCACCCCGAGTGGATCGCCGGCCTGGTCGTGCAGAACGGCAACGCCTACGAGGAGGGCCTGTCACAGGGTGCCCGTGAGTTCGTCGCGCTGCGGCCGGAGACCGAGGGCGCCGAGGAGACCATCCGCGGCCTGCTGACCCTGGAGGGCACGCGCGGCCAGTACGAGACGGGCACACGCGACCCCGAACTCCTCGCACCCGACGGCTGGACCCTCGACCAGCACTTCCTCGACCAGCCCGGGCGCAAGGAGGCCCAGGTGGCACTCGCCTTCGACTACCACTCCAACGTGGAGCGCTACCCGGCCTGGCAGGCCTGGCTGCGCAAGCACACGCCGCCCGCGCTCATCGTCTGGGGCCGTGACGACATGTTCTTCCCCGAGCCCGGCGCCCTCGCCTACCTGCGCGACCTGCCCGGCGCCGAGCTGCACCTGCTCGACACGGGCCACTTCGCCCTGGAGGACAAGCTGCCGGAGATCGCCCCGCTGATCGCCGGCTTCCTCGACCGTTCGTGGACGTGAGCGCCCGGCGCCTTGACGAAGGAGATCACTTGCGGCGGAACCGGCGGACGCCCACCCCCTCGCGCCAGGCGTCGATCACCACCTCGTCGCCCTCGACGCGGGTCCAGGCCACCTCCGTCAGCTCGACCCGGAACAGGT
Organism: Nonomuraea sp. NPDC050691; assembly: GCF_040654455.1. Classification (NCBI taxonomy): domain Bacteria; kingdom Bacillati; phylum Actinomycetota; class Actinomycetes; order Streptosporangiales; family Streptosporangiaceae; genus Nonomuraea; species Nonomuraea sp. NPDC050691. The sequence continues at coordinate 1,321 of NZ_JBFAIA010000003.1, read as the reverse complement.
GGGAGCCGGTGCCCGGCAGCTCGAACGCCTTGACCACGTCCTCGTCGGTGATCTCCACGGCCCGGCCCGCGAGCTTCACGTCACCCTCCCACTCCGGCGCCGCCCCGGTGGACTCCTCTCCGGCGGCCTTCGAGGCCCCGGACGCCTGCTCGCCGGAGCCGGAGGGGGGCGGCTCGGGCGCGGGTGAGGTGGTGTGGATCGCCATGCGCGGGTCGCGCCGCAGGTCGAGCGCCTTGACCGCCCCGGACATCGACCCGAGCCACAGGTCTCCGTCGCGCAGGTCGGTCTCGGTGCCACTGACCCGCGGCGAGCCGTCCTTGCGCAGCGTCGCCAGCACCTTGTGCCGGTACTTCTCCATCAGCGTCCGCGCCACCTCGGCCAGCTCGGGCGCCTGCCCCTCGAACTCTCGCCATGAAGCCATGACCGCCATCATGGACGACGCCACCGACAGAACCACGGCCGGAGAAGGACCTCACCGCCCCCGGGGTCGTACCGGTGACGAGGCCGAGGTCAGCCGCAGTGCTCGAAGGGGCTCTCGTACCACTGGTCGCCGTAGGAGCCGCCCCACATGATGCACTTGCCCGGCGCCGAGACCTTGACCGGGCCGGCGTAGTAGCGGTAGTTGTCCGCGTCCACCTTCCCCGGCGAGCCGTACACCTGCACGACCGCGCGCACCCAGGCGGTGTTGCCTGCCGCTCCCGTCTTCCAGGTCACCACGCAGTTCGTGCTGCCGTTGTAGAGCAGGTACGTCGTGGCGCTGGAGCCGTAGGAGTGGCTGTCGATGACGTGGTAGCTGCCGCCGCCGCACGCCTCGACGGGCGAGGACGCCGCCATGGCCGGAGTGCTCAGGGTGACCGATGCCGCCAGCGCCGCCGCCGTGCCGAGCGCGAGAGCCGCACTTCGCTTGATACCGCCCACTCGGGTATTCCTCCTCATGATCTTCACGTTTCGCGCCAAGAGTAGGCAGAACACGCATACGAAACGCACAGAGCGAAAGATCTCTGATGACATGGGGAACATGGCACGAGCGACCTGTGAGGTGGCGCCTTGAGCGCGACGACGTCCGGAGGCGCGGCTTGAGCCCGGTCCGGCAGCGGGGGCGGGCGTGAACAGCGCCGGCGACGTCCTGCTGCTGGCCGCCGCCGGGCTGCTCGCCGGCCTGGTCGGCACCGCGGGCGGCATCACCTCCCTCATCTCCTACCCCGCCCTGCTCGCCGCGGGCCTTCCCGCGCTGTCGGCGAACGTCGCCAACATCGTCGCCGCCGTCGCCTGCTGGCCCGGCGCGGCCCTCGCGTCGCGGCCCGAGCTGGCCGGGCAGGGG